>JBJTRZ010000521.1:0-1585 GCA_046076415.1 Armatimonadota bacterium | reverse complement strand
GAGCGCGCCACGCCGCTGGCGCGATGGGACCCGCGGGAAGAGGGGGTGCCCTCCGCGAAAGGCCCCATGGTACCCTGTTCCATCCTCTTGTAAGGGAGACGTCCCACGATGTCCGCCACCCCCGCCGCCGACGAGCTTTCGAGCCCGGCGGATTTTCTTTCCCGCATGCGCCACACCACGGCGCACGTCCTCGCCCAAGCCGTCCGCGAGATGATGCCCGAAGCCAAGATGGGCATCGGTCCGGTGATCGAAAACGGCTTCTTCTACGATTTCGACCTGCCTCGGCCGATCACCGAATCCGACCTCAAGGCGCTCGAAGCCCGCATGCGCGCGATCGTGAAGGAAAACCTTCCGATGGAGCGTTTCGTGGAGCCGCGCGATTCCGCCCGGGCACGCTGCGAGGCGATGGGCCAGACCTACAAAGTGCGCCTGATCGACGATCTCCCCGACGAGGCGGAGATCAGTTTCTATCAACAAGGCGGTTTCGTCGACCTCTGCAAGGGACCGCACATCGAGTCCACCGGGCGCATCGGCGCGTTCAAATTGATGTCGATCGCCGGGGCGTACTGGCGCGGAAAGTCGGAAAACGAGCAGCTGACCCGCATTTACGGCGTGGCGTTCCAGAAGCAAAGTCAACTCGACGAGCACCTGCAACGGCTCGAGGAAGCGCGGCGGCGCGACCACCGCGTGGTGGGCAAGGCGCTCAAGTTGTTCCACATCGACGATGTGGTGGGCCAGGGGATGGTGCTCTGGACCCCGGCCGGCGCGGCGGTGCGCCAGGAACTCCAAACGTTCATCGGTGCGGAACTGCGCAAGCAAGGCTACCACCAAGTCTTCACGCCCCATATCGGGCGGCTCGAGCTCTACAAGACCAGCGGCCATTTTCCCTATTACGCCGACAGCCAGTACCCGCCGCTCGTGGATCGGGAGTTCCTCAAGGCCCTGTCCGACGAAGGCTGCGGGTGCGGCGAGCTGTCGAACCGCTTGGCGAGCGGGGATGTCGACGGCTACCTGCTCAAGCCGATGAACTGTCCGCACCACATCCGGATTTTCGCCAGCCAGCGCCACAGCTACCGCGACCTCCCGTTGCGCCTCGCCGAGTTCGGCACGGTCTACCGCTGGGAACAGAGCGGCGAACTCAACGGCATGACGCGAGTCCGCGCGTTCACCCAGGACGACGCGCACTTGTTCTGCACCGAGGAGCAGGTCGCCGAGGAAGTGCAGGGCTGCTTGTCGTTGGTGAAGATCATCTTCGCCACCCTCGGCATGAAGGACTTCCGGGTGCGGGTCGGCCTGCGCGATCCCGACAGCGCCAAATATGTCGGCGATCCGGCGAACTGGGACAAGGCGGAGGCGGCGTGCCGCGACGCGGCCCGTTCGCTGGGCGTGCCGTTCTCCGAGGAGCCGGGCGAAGCCGCGTTCTACGGCCCGAAAATCGACTTCGTGGTCCGCGATGTGATCGGGCGCGAATGGCAGCTCGGGACCGTGCAGGTGGACTACAACCTGCCGATCCGCTTCAACCTGTCGTACACCGGTCCCGACAGCCTGCCCCATCCGCCGGTGATGATCCACCGCGCGCCGTTCG
>JBJTRZ010000520.1:0-14314 GCA_046076415.1 Armatimonadota bacterium | reverse complement strand
TGGCGGACGACGAGGTCGAGGCCTTGGAGGATCCCGAGTTGATCGAAAAGTACCGCCTCTCGTGTCAGGTGCGATGCAATTCGGACATGACCGTGCGGGTTTGGGGTCGAGTCTCCACCACCGATTTCGATTCGGCGGGCGATCGCCCGGAAGATTGACTTCCGCGGGCACTCGAAACGCCATGCCACCGGCCACGCTCTCGCGGTCGGATGTGCAACGAGGGTTGCGCATCAGCACGGCGGAGTGCCTGTTCGCCACGGTCTGGGGCGTGCTCGCGACTGGGGCGTTCCAGACCGGTTTCGCCTTGGAGCTCGGCGCGGATCCCGTTCATCTGGGTATCCTCGCCGGGCTCCCGGCATTCGTGGGTCTACTTCAGTTGCCGGCGAGCCTCGTCCTTCCCCGATTCCCGGCGCGCAAGCCGTTTGTCGCCGTCGCGTCCCTCTTGGGACGAGTCCTTTGGTTGCCGATCGTCCTGCTCGCGTGGCTGCCCGCGGATTCCGCCCGCATTCCCCTGTTCCTTGCGGCGGTCGCGCTCAGTTCTACCTTGCTGACGATCACCGTTCCCGCCTGGACATCGTGGATGTCCGATCTGGTTCCCGCGGACAGTCGCGGAAGGTATTTTGGCCACAGGAACATGCTCGCGGGTCTGGCCACCATGCTGGTTCCCCTGCCAGCGGGCTGGTTCCTCGACCGCTTTCCTGAAGGATCCTCGCGCGTCGGCTTCCTCGCCCTCTTTGCGATAGGGGTCGTGGCCGCCCTCGGCGCATTCGTCCTCATCCTCCGCCAGCCCGAGCCCAAGGCTCCCACAACCGCATCGGCGACGGGCACCAGCGCACTGCTCGTTCCCCTGCGCGACATCAATTTCCGCCGGTTTCTGGTCTTCGCCACGGTGTTGGTGCTTGGACAAGGTATCGGGGGACAGTTCTTCGTCACCTGGCAACTGGAACGGGACGGATTGCACCTGCCGTATTTGGCCGTGCAAGTCCTCGGAGCCGTGGCGTCGGCCGCGGGGCTGCTTACGACCAAGCTCTGGGGCTACCTCTCCGACAAATACGGGGCCCGCCCCGTGCTGGCGATCGCCGGAGCCGTCGTCGCGATCGCTCCGTTTCTTTGGATCTTCACGGAACCCGGTCGCGACTTGTGGAACATCCCCGTGATCTGCCTACTGAGCATCACGGCGGGCGCAGGATGGGCGGCGGTCGGGTTGGCCCAATTCAACCTGCTCATCTCCCTCTCCCGTCCGGAATACCGCCCGAACTACGTCGCCGTGTTTTCCGCCGTGACCGGCTTGGTCGGGGGTGTCGCACCGATTGCCGGCGGCGCTCTGATGAACGGACTCGACGGTTTCCGGTGGTCGCTGGGCCCCTTCGTGGTCAACGACTTCAAGGTCGTTTTCCTCATCTCCGCGGTGCTTCGGATCGTTTCCCCTTGGTTTCTTCGGCATCTGGCGGACGGTTCAGGGGAGGACGCGGGCGTCGTGCTGAGGCGATTCCTGAATGTTCGCTCGGTGGCCACTTTGAAGAATGTGCGTCGCCTATCCACTCCGATATCGGCCGATCAACGGAAGGTGGCCGTCGAAGCGCTTGGCGCGTCCCAATCGGCACTCGCCCTCGAGGAGCTCGAGAAAGAACTCGACGATCTCGATCCCGAGGTTCGCAAGGCGGCCGCGCGCTCGCTCGGGGAAATCGGCGATGCGCGCGCGGTCACCGAACTGGGAAGACGCTTGCGCGATCCAGCGACGGGTATCGGCGAAGAGGCCGCCGAGGCACTGGCTCGCATCGGGTCGAGGGATGCGACCCCGTGGCTCGCGGATGCGATCAACCTGCCCGACGGTCGCGTTCGGATAGCGGCGATTCGTGCCCTGGGAACGCTCGGAGACCCGACCGCGGCCCCCCACTTGGTCGCGATCATGGACCCTCGGCATCAAACACGTACGGAAACGGCTTGCGCCGCGTTCGAACGTCTCGTGCCCGCCATGCCCATTGCCGATGTGGAGACTTCGCTCCCCACCTTGCTGACTTTGTTGGACAGCGCACATGGACGCGGGGTTCGGTTCGCCGCCGCTACGGTTTGGGAACGCGTGGCCTCCCTCCCCGTCGGCGGACTCGCCGCCCCACTCGCGAACCGTCTCGAGCAGGAAACCGATCCGGCGGTTGCCGCACGACTTTGCATGGCCGTCGCCCGATTCGGTTGGCGGCACCCCGCCACGCTCGCACCATTGTGCCGAGCAATCGAGCGGATGCCCGACGAAGGCATAGCGCGCACGCAGGCCATTCTCGCCTTGGCGGAATGGCGCCTGGGACCGGACAGCCTTTACCCGTGGTTGCACATGGATTCGGACCAGCGCGCGGATAGGGTCGCACGCCTGTTTCGCGAGGGTCCCATCACGCGGTTCGGCAAAGAGAAACTGGACCCCATCCTCCGCGATTATGCGGAGGGTGAGCATCATCGCGTGGTGTTCGCCAGCCGCGACCTCACCCGAGATCCCGTGCTGGCGACCATTTCCGAATGGCACACGTTGGGGATGGTCGAAAGTACGCTCGCCGTGCTGATCGCCGAGGACGTGGCGAAGGAAACCTAAAGATCCGGGTTTTGGAAAAACTCCAAGACTTCACCGTCGGGTCCCAGGAAAAAACCCACGCGAATCGTCTTCCCATTGACTTCGACCGACTTCGGTTCGATCGTGATCGTGCAGCCCAACGCGCGAACGGTTTCAATGTCGCGGTTGACATCGTCGGATCGCAACGCCAAGTGAAAGAAGCAGCCGTCGGACGCGGTTGTGGTGCCGGGTTTGCTCGCGAATAGCTCCAGGTAGTTGCCGTCACCCAGATCCAACAATGCGATGCGACCGTCGCCCTCGCCCCAGGAATGGGCTACCGGAAAGCCCAATCCGTCGCGATAGAACGCCAAACTTCGCTCGTAATTCGTGGCACGCAAAGCCACATGATGAAAACCGGAACCGCTCAGCACGGTGTTCGTCGAAACTCGCTTCATTGAATTGCCTCCAAAACAACCACGGTCCGCAACCGGGTATCGGGGACTCCCAGTCCGGTGTCCAGAACGAACCAGTTACCACTTTCCTTGGGCCAACGCACCGTCGCGCGCAGGCTGCGTTCCCGAACCCGCGTTCCATTGGGTTCCAAAAGAACGAGATTCACGGCGAGGCGGCCCGATACGTCGTGAGGGCCCGTGACCGCCCGCCCGACCAGCAGACCACCCACACCCCACTGGAGTTGATCCAACGCGACCTCGCGAAGGAGCGATCCGCGAACGGGTGCCGCGCCGGGTTCCTCCAGGAACGATGTCCGCCATTCGGGCTCACCAGGGGGCCGGATTTCCACCCGGACGGTAAGGATGTGGTAGCGCAACAACAACGGCCCGATTCGCACCAAACGCCAACCCCACACGGTCGAACCAAGGGCAAGGAGGACGACCGCCACCGCACCAAGCACGAGCGGAAAGCGACGCCTCATGGGGTTGCCTCGGCCCGCACCCGCGCGCGCCCGGTGCCCCATTCCAACCAAGGCCGATGCTCGATTCCCTCGGCACGCACGATTCCGAGTCCCACGCCAGTCCTTAACTCCGCGTCCACGATGTGCGATGTGATTCGACCGACTTCCCGACCGCTCAAAGTCAACGGCGCACCGGGATCATCGGCTCCAACCGTATCCAACGGAACGATCGTCCGATGCACCTTGCCGCGCGCGTCGATGCGTGCAACGATTTCCTGACCAATGTAACAGCCCTTTCGGAAATGAATCGCACGACCCACCTGCCCCGACTCCATCGCCAGAGTGCGCGAATCGAAGTCGATGCCATGCACCGGCATGCCCACCGAAATGCGCCATCGCAACCATTCGGATGGATCGGCAACCAACGCACCGAGCTTCGCCATGCGATCCGCCACAAGCGCTTCGAGACGCCGAGGAAACACCAGTCGGTACCAGGGCCACGCAATCGGACCTGCTTTGAACAGAATCGCGCCTTCCACCAATTCCGATGCATTCCAATGCGTGCCCTCGGACGCATTCCGATCCACCGAAACGATCCGCGATCCCACCCATTCGGGCGTACCCTCCCCGAAAACGGAAAGCGTGGAGAACTCCGCTCCGACCGCTTCAAAGACGCACCGCTCCATCACGCAATACGATTCCAAGCGCTCGCGAAGTCCTTCGCCCGCGCCTTCCTCGACCCCCAGGAGGAGGTGATCCTCGAATACGAGGACATGGGGATCCGCCAAGACATGCCCGGTCGAGTCCAATTGAAACGCGTAGCATCCTTGCCCTGGTCCGAGCCCGGCAACATCGTTGGACAACATTCCCTGTAGGAAACCCGTACGGTCGCGCCCCCGGACGCGCGTCCAGTCGCGTTCGCGCTCGAGCAACCAGTGGACACTCATCGTGCGGGATCCTCCCACCGGGTCACCGGTTCCGATCGAAACTCCCGTCGAAGGCGGCGCGCGTCGACAAAACCGGGCGTAAAGCGAGGATCCCCCCACTCGGTGACGATGGTGCCATCGCCGCCTGCGGCATGGACAAAGGATTGTGCGCCAATCTGCATGGCCACATGCCCGATTCGTTCCTCCGTTCCAAAGAACAGCAGATCGCCGGCACGCAATTCGTCCCGGTTCACGAGTTCGAAACGTGGATCCAACCGTTGCTGGTCCGCATCGCGACGCAGCACAACGCCCGACCGACCGTAGGCGCACTGGACCAAGCCTGAGCAATCGAATCCGAACGTGGAGGAACCACCCCACAAGTACGGCGTGCCAAGCATGGTCAGGGCAAAGTCGACGGCCGCCAAAACCGGTTCATCGTATTTTCGGGGTTCCGTGATCGTTTCCGAATCAACCCAACCCGAACACCCTGTCCCGCAAAACGCCCGGGACCATCCGCCCTCCGCTCGTTCCACGGCCAAACCCGCGCCAAAAGGAAGGCGCAACACCAGTGGCGAATCGTGTCGCCCCGCCCGGCGAACCTCGACAAACGGTACCGCGAGCGCGTGCGAGGGAGGGTTGGGCCACTCGGCCAAAAAGCGCCGTTCGGCCCAACCGCGGTAGGTGTCGGGACCTTGGACACGGACCCACGCTCCGTCCTCTTCCACGATCGACACGGTCGCACCAAGTAGCAGCTGCGAAACGCGTTCCGCATCGCGCGACGGGTTGCTCCAGAGATCGAGGACTCCTTTGTCGACTCGAAGATGCTCCAGCGGATTGCGTGCGGCACCCTGCACTTCTACCTGCATCATCGGACACCCGTCCATCGATCGATGACGCGGATTCCAGGGGTGGAAGTGAGCAACCGATGGAATGAAATGCGTTCCGCCACTATGTTCAGGAATACCACCACCACCATCGACCCCGCCATGACCGTCGTCGGGCACCAACGCACGACGGCCCAGGCGAGAACCGCCCCCAACGCATTTGCCCCGGTATCGCCGAGCATTCCGACACCACGTCGGTCCCGTAAAAAACCCGGCATCGTCGCAAGCAACAGCAATCCAATTTCCACCCAAGCCGCGCCATTGCCGGAACGGAGCATGTTTACCAAGGCGGGAACGACGATGAGTCCGCCCAAGCACCTCGCCCGGCCCGCCCGAGTGTCGAGCAGATTCACCAAGTTCGCAGCGCCCGCCACAAGGATTGCCCCGGGGATCGCTCGCCCGTACCCGGGGCCGAGCGTCGCAATTCCCCACACCAGTGCTCCGGCAGGCAGAAGCACGAGTTTGACCAGACCCGTGGTTAGTTTGCCTTCCAACAATGCCGCGACGTGTCCACGAAAACCGCCATGGGTTCGATCACCCCGGAGGTCGTCGAGCAGGCCGATTGCACCGAAACCAGCGATCAACGCCGCCCCCGACGGCTTCCCGATCGCCAGCATCGCCACCACCACCGTGAACACCACCCCGATGCCTTCGACCGCCGGAACCGTCTTGCCCTGATGATTGGGGCGCATCCATCCCAAAAAGCCCTGCAATCGAGGTGCGAACCAGGATGCAGCAAATACCGCTACCACCACCACGACCAGATTCAAGTCGCCCATGGATACCGAGCGGATTTCGCCAACGCAACGCCCACGTCCCAGCATTGCCGCGCCCGATGAATCCGCGATCTCCAATCATTTTGCGTCACGCGATGGTCCATCGTCGTTTCCACCTCGACGATTCGCAGGCCCGCGCGTGCAACCGCAATGTTGAGCGACGTCTCCATACCAAACCGACCGGAAAACGGCAACGCGGTCGCGACGGCTTCGCGGGTCAAGCACCGCTGCCCCGACAATGGGGCTCGCAGTGCAATCCCCGCGAGACGCCCCGCCCCCCAACGGGCCAGACGCACCACAATGCCCGACCCTCCCCCTCGGCCGGGTATCTCGGGAAAGCGCGCGATCGTCATATCCGCAGTACCGTCGACGACGGGGCCACAGAGACGAAATGCTTCGCTCGCGGTGCTGCCCAGATCTGCATCCAGAAGCAGGATCCAACGGAACCGGGCAGCCGCAAGTCCGGCCATGACGGCGCCGGCCTTGCCAACATTGGACGTCAAGCGCACCACGCGGGCTCCAGCAGCCTCCGCGATCCCGGACGTCGCATCCAACGAAGCATCGTCGACCACGATAATCTCCAGGACAGATGGCAATGCCGCTGCCGCCGCGATCGTGTCGCCAATACGATCGGCTTCATTGCGGGCGGGAACAATGGCCGATATTCCCGCGGGGAAATCCTGTTCCGTCACGGAGCGAACCGATTTTGGGAATCATCCCGTATCCCATATGCGACCGGCTCCCGTGCTTCCCCGGAGAGGGCCGAAAGCAAGGCAACCGATCCCGCCGGTTGGTCGATGCAATCCACGGTGGGAAGACCGGCACGTCGCATCCGCGAAAGGCGACTCGAGGCAACCAAAACGGGTTCGACGGCAATGCAGCCGAATCTTCGTTCCGGATCGGCCTTCAAGAACGCGGCTGCCAAGGCCTCGACGGGAGGCCCTCCCGCGTCCCAATCCACATTCGCGTCGGCCGATCCCGTCAGGATCACGAGGTGGCTTGCCCCCTTGGGAAGTTCGCCTCGGATCAACCCGCGATCGGCCAAGGCCGTCAAATCATCCCCCCGGGCGATCGCCGTTGCCAACGCCACGGCCGTGTCGGAACGCACGGGGTCGTTGGACCATGCGGATTCCGACATCGCAAGGCGATGCACCGTGGCCCCGGCATCGCCGAGCAATCTGGCCGTCTGCGTGGCAGCCTCGGGATAGTCGGACGCGTCGAGCAGAACCACCGACCGTGCCACGAGACGCGCACGTCCCCACTCGGGAACCACATGATCGAACGCTTGCATCGCGCGATCGTTCTCGCGGGTTCGCCGCGCCAGATCGTCCACACGCCCCTCGATACGCGCTATAAGCCCGGACTGCCGATCGACAATGCGGCTTCCCACGAACGTCGTGCCAATAAGAATACCAATTCCCAGCGCCATGAAAACAGCGCACAAGGTCGCCACGTGAAAGCGAAACTCGGCGTTCATGCGAACCGCGCTCGGAACCAGACAATCAATGCGCGGGAAACCACTTGACCAAAAGGCGTCCCGCCGAGCAATACCACCACGGGAAACGCCGCTGCGAGCAACACCCAGATGATCAAACTTCCAACCGACCGGGATTCCCCGTACAAACGGGACACTCCGCGCGCATCCACCAAGCGACTACCAACCTTCATACGAACCAAGAAGGTGCTCGCCATCCCCCCGCGGCCCTTGTCGAGGAAATCCTCGAGGTTGGAATGGGTGCCAACGGCGACAATCAAATCGGCACCGGATTCATGGGCGAGCAACATCGCCGCATCCTCGCTCGTCCCGGGTACCGCGAAAACAACATGGCGCAGCCCCAAACCGCGAACCCGCTCCGCTCCGGGTGCCCTCGCCGGCTCACCCGGCCCAACGGGGTATCCGTGCACCACGATTTCCTTGGCAAGGATCAACGCGCGATCCGAGACCGAATCCATATCGCCCAAAACAATATCGGGCGAAATGCCAAGCGAAAGGCATTGGTCGGCGGCTCCATCGACCGCGATCACGACGGGCCGGACGTCCTTCAAATACGAACGGAGCCGCTGCAGGTCACGAGCAAAACCATCTCCGCGCACTGCGATCAAAACATGGCGGCCCGCAATTTTGGCGTGCACCGGTGGCAACGCAACCGTATCCAGCAAAAGCGCCCGTTCGGTCTCCTTCCCGAGAAACTCCAACGTGTTGCGCGCGAACCGGTCCAGTTCCACGACCATGTTCTCCCGCGCGGCCGCGATCCGTTGGTCCATTTCCGCCGACAGAACCCGACGAACCTGGGGAAGAATACCGATCCCCGCGTCCTGCAGACCGTTCGCGTGCACCTGCAATCGGTGTCCTTCCACGAATGCATCTATGCCGACACCGTCCGCTTCGAACAACGGTATACCGGCATCGAGCAGGACCCGTGGCCCCCGATTCGGGTATCGGCCGGTCGTGAAAGGTGCACAGTTCACCACGGCTCCGGGCCGCCGAACCGCCAAAGACTCCGCCGCAACCGTGTCGAGATCGGGGTGGTCGATGACCGCAATGTCACCGGGAAGGAGCGTGGGAGCGAGGGCCTTGGTCCGGCGCCCCACCCGTACAAGTCCACCCACCGATTTTCGGTCGCGCCGCGAACGCAAGGCGGCCGAAAAACTCATGCCCCGATTCTTTCACGGGCATATGATCGTGTCAAGGTGCCCGATCACCCTCGAAAACGGCCAAGTCGACAAATACACTCTCGCGAACGGCACGAAATCTGCCATAATGAGGAGCGTTCCATCGCGCATCCGCCCTGGATCGGCATCCAACGAAGTATGCCGTGCACCGGGAGGCGGTGTGGTTGCCCCGACGACAACGTTGTCGGTCAACGGGATGGTGAACGGGGCGGCCAACGGTCGCCCCGTTTTCATGAAAAAAGGCGGGCCCTCACGGGCCCGCCTCTTTTCGCACCACGAATCGTCAGTTGACTTCCATACGCGTCGCACCACCGGGGCCGGCGTTCGCGCTGGTCCGGAAAGGCACGCCCAGCAACGCAAGCAAGTGACGCGATTGCTCGTCATTGTCCGCGGTCGTCACGACGATGATGTCCATGCCGCGCATTCGGTCCACCTGATCGTATTGGATCTCGGGGAACACGAGCTGCTCCTTCATGCCCATCGCGAAGTTGCCACGGCCGTCGAAGGAATTCGGGTTGATGCCCTGGAAGTCGCGTACACGCGGCAACGTCACGTTCAGGAGGCGATCGAGGAACTCCCACATCCGCGCTCCACGCAACGTCACCTTGCACCCGATCTTCGCACCTTCGCGGAGTCGGAAGTTCGCAACCGACTTTTTGGCTCGGCAAATCGCGGGCTTTTGGCCCGTGATCTTGGTCATGTCCTTGATGGCATTGTCGAGAAGCTTGGAATCGCCGCCCGTTTGACCCGCTTGGCCGACGCCCATGTTCACGACGACTTTCTCAAGACGCGGAACCTGCATGACATTCTCGTACCCGAAGCGCTTCATCATCGCGGGCACGATTTCTTCCTGATACCGCGATTTCAGACGCGGAACGTATTGATTCGACATAGATTTCCTTTCTCGATTCCCGACCGAGAAACGACCCGGATGCACATCCCATGGGATGCCGGGGGGATCAGAGGGAAGCGCCACCCTTGACGGCGATGCGCGCCTTCGTGCCATCGGCGCCCTGCTGGACCCGAACACGTGTCGGCTTGCCCTCGGCATTCACCAAAGCAACCTTGCCCACGGGCAACGGAGCAGGCTTCTCGATCTTTCCGCCTTCCGGATTCGGATTCGACGGAGTCGGTTGCGCCTTCTGGTGCTTGATGACGATATTGAGGCCCTCGACGACGACCTTGCCGGTCTTCGGATAGACGCGCAGGACCGTACCGGTCTTGCCGGCATCCTTGCCCGCGAGGATCTGCACCGTGTCTCCCTTGCGGATGTGCAGCTTACCTTCGAATTTAGGAGCGGAACGTCGCATCAAAGCACCTCCGGAGCCAGCGAAACGATCTTCATTCCGCCGGAAACACTGGACTCGCGCAACTCGCGGGCGATCGGTCCAAATACGCGGGTGCCGCGAGGCTCGAGGTTGTTCGTTAGGACCACGGCCGCGTTTTCATCGAAGCGAAGCGTCGAACCATCGGCCCGCTTGATGGGCTGCTTGGTGCGAACGATCACCGCCTTGACAACGTCGCCCTTCTTCACTGCGGCCCCGGGCGTGGCGGACTTCACCGCCGCGACGATCACGTCGCCGACGTGCCCGACGCGCGTCGTGGATCCCTTGAGGACCCGAATGCAAAGGAGCGAGCGCGCCCCCGAATTGTCAGCCGCCTTGAGGCGGGTGTACTGCTGAATCATCTCACTCTCCCAACGACGCGCGGAACATCTTGCCGCCGCCGTTTATCATCGCGTAATCGCCGCGACGACGCTGCGCGGAACACGAGGTTCCGCGCGCACCGGACCTGGGAAGGCGATTACTTCGCCTTTTCCACGACCCGCAACAGTCGCCAGTTCTTTTCTTTCGAAAGCGGCCGGCATTCCATGATCTCCACGGAATCGCCGATGCCACATTCGTTGTTTTCGTCATGCGCCTTGAACTTCACCGAACGCTTCATGGTACGACCATACAGCGGGTGGGGCTTGAGCGTGGTGACCTGGACGACGATGGTCTTGTCCATCTTGTCCGAGATGACCGTGCCTTGCCGGACCTTTCGGTAACCGCGCGCAACAGTTTCTTCCGCCATCATTTGCTCCCTTGGGCGTCGAGACGCGCCAGATACGTCAGAATCCGCGCGATGCGCTTGCGGGTCTTGCCCAGATCCGCGGTCTTTTCAAGCTGCCGCTTGCCCAGCGCGAACCGATTCTCCCACAACGCTTTGCGCGCGGCATCAAGTTCGGCACGAAGAGCCGCGGCATCGAGTCCGGACAACTCTTCACGATCCTGTTTCGCGAGACGATTATTCGGCATTTACGACCTCCTGCGCCGGCGCGGCTTCCGCCGCCTCGGACGCCCGGGTCACGAACCGGGTCGCGATAGGCAGCTTGTGCGCCGCGAGACGCATGGCTTCCTTGGCCAATTCCTCCGAAACACCTTGCATCTCGAAGAGCATCCGGCCGGGCTTGACCACGGCGACCCATCCCTCGGGCGCACCCTTGCCGGAACCCATACGGGTTTCCGCCGGCTTTTTCGTGTACGACTTGTCGGGAAAAACGCGGATCCAGATCTTTCCGCCACGACGGATCTTGCGGGTCATCGCAATACGAGCCGCTTCGATCTGATTGGCGGACATCCAGCAAGACTCCAGAGCCTGGAGACCAAACTCGCCGAAGTTCAGACGGGTGCCACCCGACGCCTTGCCGCGCCGATGCCCCCGGTGCATGCGTCGATATTTGACGCGCTTGGGTGCCAACATCGCTATTCATCCCCTCCCGAGGTGTAGCTACCCCCCTCGGTGAAACCACCGGGCATCTCCGGTCGCGGTCCTCGACCGCCGGGCCTGCCACCTCCCCGCGCACCACCACGGGCACCTCGGGAACGAGGCCGATCATCGTCGCGGCCCGCGGAGCGCGTCGAAGTCGTCTCGACAGGTCGCCGCGCACCGGGCAGGATATCGCCCTTGTAGATCCAAACCTTCACGCCGATCGTGCTGTAGGCGGTCACCGCTTCGGCGAAGCCGTAGTCGATGTCGGCACGCAACGTGTGGAGCGGAATCTTACCTTGGCGGTCCTGCTCGCGACGCGCCATTTCCGAACCACCAAGACGGCCCGCGACGTGGCAACGAATACCACGAACACCGAGGCGCATGGCGCGGGTCACCGCCTGGCGCATGGCACGCTTGTAACCAATGCGCTTCTCGATCTGCTGAGCGATCGACTCGGCCACCAATTGGGCATTGGCTTCGAGATGGCGGATTTCCTGAACGTTCACATGAACGGTCTTGCCGGTTTGCGCCTCGAGGTCGCCCTTGAGCATGTCGACGCCCGCCCCGCCCTTGCCGATGATGATCCCCGGCTTGGCCGTATGGAGCGTGACCCGCACTTGATTCGCCTGGCGCTCGATCTCGATTCGCGAAATCGCGGCATTATCCCAACCGCGGCGCTTCTTGATCATGCGGCGGATCTTGTAATCCTCGAGCACGAACTCAGGATATTGCTTCCCCGCGTACCACTTCGAGTCGGCGTCGCGGATAACCCCAATGCGGAAACCGATCGGGTGAATCTTTTGTCCCATATTATTCCTGCCCCTCCGCATCGGACGAGACCACGGCCTCATCGACTTCGGTAGTCGCAACCGACTCCTCGACCGCGACGGCCTCGACGACGGCCGGTTCGGGGAGCGCGGCGCGAAGCGGCGGCTTCGGCTTCTGCTTGCCCGTCTTCACCGGCGGAACCGGTCCTTCGGCAACGACGACCGTGATGTGGCTCGTGCGCTTCAGGATGCGATACGCCCGACCCTGCGCCCGGGGTTGAACCCGCTTCATGGTCGGACCCGGATCCACGAAGCAGCGCGCAACCTTGAGGTAACGCGGATCCATGTCGTGATTGTGTTCCGCGTTCGCCATGGCGGACCGCAGAACCTTGCCGATCTCGACCGAAGCATGGTTCGGGGTGAAACGCAGCATGTCCAGGGCGTCGCCGGCATATTTTCCGCGGATCGCGTCCAAAACGAGGCGTACCTTGCGAGGCGCCATACGGACGAAGCGAGCGGTGGCTTGTGCTTCCATGGCTCCTACTTCCTCATCCTGCTCGATTGGCCGGTGCCGCCCGCGTGTCCCTTGAACGCACGGGTGAGCGCGAACTCGCCCAACTTATGGCCAACCATGTTCTCGGTGATGAACACCGGGACATGCTTGCGACCATCGTGGACCGCGATCGTGTGCCCGATGAACGACGGAAAAATGGTGGACCGGCGCGACCATGTCTTGATGATGCGCTTCTCACCCCGATCGTTCAGGGCATCGACTTTTTCCAAAAGATCGGGATCCGCGAACGGTCCCTTCTTCAAAGATCGTCCCATCTAAAACTCCTCCGGCCAAACGGCCGGTTCCTGCCCCGCACGGGAGAGACCTCCCGCCGGGTGCGCGCGCCCCGGTAGGATCGGGGCGCGACACGGGCGTTACTTCGAACGCCGCCGGACGATGAACTTGTCCGTCGACTTGTTGCGCCGGGTCTTGTACCCGAGCGCGAGGACACCGGTCGCGGAGACCGGACCCTTCTTGCGGCCAACCGGCGATTGCCCCTCGCCACCACCGTGCGGAGGGTCCCTGGGGTTCATCGCCACGCCGCGAACGTGGGGCCGCTTGCCCAACCAGCGAGCCTTGCCCGCCTTGCCCCACGATTCGTTTTCATGCTCCAAATTCCCAACCTGGCCGATCGTCGCGCGGCAGGTCAGCAGCACACGCCGCATCTCCCCGGAAGGAAGGCGCAACGTGGCGTACTTGCCTTCCTTGGCCATCAACTGGGCGCCTGCCCCCGCCGAGCGGACCATCTGTCCGCCAGCCCCGGGCCGCAATTCCACATTGTGGACCGTGGTACCGACCGGGATATTCAGGAGGGGCAACGCATTGCCCGTCTTGATGTCCGCATCCGCACCACTGGCGACCGGATCGCCGGCCTTCAAACCAACCGGAGCCAAAATATAGGCCTTGGATCCATCGGCATAGGCGACCAACGCGATCCGGCAGGTGCGATTCGGATCGTATTCGATCGCCACGACCTCGCCTTGGACGCCATCGTGCTTGCGCTTGAAATCGATGATTCGATACATCCGCTTGTGGCCACCACCATGATTGCGCACGGTGCAACGGCCCTGGTTGTTCCGACCGGCGTGCTTCTTCAGCGGTTCCAGGAGCGACTTCTCCGGTTCCTTCTTGCTGACACCCGCGAACGTCGAGATCGACATGAAACGACGGCCGGCGCTCTTAGGTTTGAACTTTCGTACTGGCATCGTCAAACTCCCTCGAAGATCTGAATGCTCTGGCCTTCAGCGACAGTCACAATGGCCTTCTTAACCGTCGGAGTCTTGCCAACCGACATACGGCCGAACATTCGATATCGCTTGGTGTGGCCCTTGACCCGGATGGTATTGACCGAGGTGACATTGAGCTTGCCACCCTCCGGAGTCGTGAACAGGTTCTCAACTGCAGAGCGGATCTGCACTTTGTTCGCGTCCGGATGAACAATGAACGCGTACTTGCGTTCCCCGTTCATGGACAACGCCTTTTCGGTGATGACAGGGCGCTGAATCACTTCGTAAAGGTCAGGCATTGCCGGC
>JBJTRZ010000519.1:0-5896 GCA_046076415.1 Armatimonadota bacterium | reverse complement strand
AATTACCGCGCGCCGCACCGAGTCGGAGCGGGCGCGGCTTTTCCACGCCAACGCGCTCCGGCACTACGAACTCTCCGCGTGACCCCTCCCGACTGGCTGGAGCAACTCGACACGACCGACTATGCGCGCGCCGATGCCGTGGCACGCGCGTTGGTGGTGCGCAACGACTCCGACAAGCCCTTCGATGGCGTGGGCCGTCTCGCGGTCGACTTCCGAACCCGTGTCACGCCGCCGGTCCGGATCGAGACCCGCGACGGTGCGCCGGTGGCCGCGCGGATCGACGACGAGGAGGTCGGACCGGTCGAGGCGGATGGCAAACGCCGGTGGCGTTTCACGCTCCGATTCCGCATCCAACTGGGGCCGGGAGGCATCGACGCATGGAGGGCGGTGTGGGGCCGCGAGCCGGGGCCGGTTCTCGGCGCGTCTCCTTGGCCGGAACGGACCGCATGGGAACGCGAGTGCGTGCCGGGATCGATACCCCTCCCGTGCACCACGGACGACGTGCGGTGCGGCGGCGAGGCAGGCGACGTGCCGCAGCGGAGCGAATAGGCCGACATGCGCGCGCCACAAGACCCTTCGAATGGCCCCGTCGTGATCTCGCGGGGCGGCGACGCCGGCCCGTACCAGGCGTTCCCGGATGCCTGCCGCTTGCCCGGCGGCGACATCGCCTGCGTTTTCTACGCCGGGTACGGCCATGTTTCGCTGCCCAAGGCGGGCTGGGACCGTGGGGGCCGGCTGTGCATGGTGCGCAGCGCCGACGAAGGGCGGACCTGGTCGACACCGACCACGATCCATGATGGTCCCATCGACGACCGGGACCCGCATATCGCCACGCTCCGCGACGGTTCGGTCGTGGTGACCTTCTTCAGCCTCGCACCAGGCACCGGCGGCCGTCCCTACGACGGCACCGGGGTGCGCATGATCCGCTCCGCCGATGGCGGCCGCACCTTCGATGCCGGGCCGCGCACCATCGCCCCGCCGGGGTGGTACGTGTCCGCTCCCGTGCGCCCCCTGACCGGAAGGCGGTGCATCCTCGGCGTGTACTCGGAGGATCGCGGGGTTTCGCACGGCGGGGTGCTGCTCTCGAACGACCATGGGCGAACGTGGTCGGAGCCCATTCCGATCGGCAAGGGGCAGGGGGTCGAACTCGACGCCGAAACGGATGTGATCGCGATGCGCGACGGCACGCTGTACGCCGCGCTGCGCTCCAGCAAGGCCCCCATGCACTACGCGACCAGCGTCGATCAGGGACGCACCTGGTCGCCCGCGACCCCGATCGGCTTCCCCGGCCACGCGCCGCACTTCCTGCGCCTGCGCTCCGGCGAAATCGTCCTGGCCCATCGCCTCCCGAAGACCAGTGTCCACTTCAGCCGCGACGAAGGACGGACATGGCAGGGTCCGTACGGGATCGACGACGTGATCGGGGCGTACCCCGCCACCGTGGAACTGCGCGACGGCACCCTGTTGTTCGTTTGGTACACCGAGGGCGAGGGCAGTGTCATCCGGGCGCGCCGTTTCCGCCGAACCACCGCCGGAATCGAGCCCCTGCCGCCCTACCCCGCCCGCTGAGCACGCCCGTTGCGGCCGGTCCCGGCGATACAATGCGGGGCCATGGCGTGGGCGGACCTCGTGAACTTCGTGCTGGCTTGGCGGATGCCTCCGGTCGAGGTCGCGGGAACCGTGCTCTCGGTGGCGGCGGTGGTGCTCACGATCCGTCGCACGGTTTGGTGCTGGCCGGTTTGGATGGCGGCCACCGCGGTGTACCTGTGGGTGTTCGCCGAGGCGAAGCTGTACAGCGACGCGCTGTTGCAAGTCTTCTTCCTTGCGATGCAGGTGGTCGGCTGGCGACGGTGGGGAATCGAGGGAACGGAAGCCGCGGTGACCGCGTTGCCCGCACGGGCGCGGATCGGCTGGATCGTGGGAACCCTCGCCGCATCCGCCGTCTGGGGCCTTGCGATGGACCGATGGACGGATGCCGCGTTGCCCTACCCCGACGCGGTCGTGGCCATCGGCAGTATCGCGACGCAGTGGCTGCAGACCCGCAAACGCATCGAATCGTGGGTCGGCTGGATCCTCGTCGATATCGTCGCCACGGGTGTGTACGCCGCCAAGGGGCTGCACCCGACCACCGAACTCTACGTGGGTTTCACCGTGCTCGCCGTTGTCGGCTGGCGCGATTGGCGGCGCGAGTGGCGCAATGCCTCCCCCGGGCCGCAATCCGCTCCGTGAACGATTTCCGGATTTCCCGAAAGGCACCGATTTGAAAACGATTTCCCTCCCCGCTTCGTTCGCATCCGGCGATTGGTCGCAGTGGCGCGGACCGGCCCGCGACGGCGTGGCGGTCGGATCGCGTTTGCCAAAACGGCTCCCGGAACGGATGCCGGACCCCGTTTGGCGGGTCGAACTGGGCGAGGGATACGCGTCCCCGGTCGCCGCCCGCGGGATCGTGGTCGCGCTGGGACGACCCGAGGCGGGCCGCGAGCAGGCGGTGGGCATCGATCTGCGCTCCGGGACGGTCCGCTGGCGCCGCGTTTGGGAGTCGACCTTCGTTCCACCGGACCCCACGGCCGGGAAGGGTCCCAACGGCACACCGACGATCGACGGCGATCAGGTGATCGTTTTGGGGCTCGGGGGCATGCTGCACTCCCTTGATCTACGTTCGGGTGCCGTGCGCTGGCGACACGATTTGAACGCCGAGTATTGGGGCGTGTCGCGGGGCGAGGCCGGCGACGATTGGTTCCCGGTATGCGGCTGCGCGACGTCGCCGCTCGTGGTGGGCGACACGGTCGTGGTGGCGGTGGGTGGCCGCAAGGCCGGTGCGCTCGCGGGATTCGACCGGCGGACCGGGAAGTTGAAATGGTCGTGCCTCGACGATCGGTCGAGCTACGGTTCGCCGGTGCGCGCCACCCTCGGGGGCGTCGACCAAATCGTCGCACCCACCGGGAAGCGGCTGGTGGGCGTGGGCGTGGCCGACCGGCGCTTGCTCTGGGAATTGCCCACCACCGCGATGTTCGAACAGACCATCCTCACGCCCGTGGTGTGGCGCGACCGGGTGCTCGCGGGGGGCGAGGCGCGCCCGATGGAGGCGCTGCGCCTCGAGGCGGGCCCGGGGGGCGCGGTGGTGGCGCGGAGCACGTGGCGCAACGCGGAATTGTCGCCGTACCTGTGCACTCCGGTGGTGGCCGACGACTGCGCGGTGGGGCTCGACCATCGCTCGCGCCGCTTGGTCGCGGTGGATATGGACACCGGAAAGACGGCGTGGAGCTCCCCGCGGATCTCCAAGATGTTCGCGGTGTGCACGGTGGCCGCGGATCGCCTGCTCGTGCTGACCGATCTGGGAAAAATCCACGTGGCCGCCGCGTCGCGCGCCGGCTGGCGCGAGGAGACGGTCTGGGACGTGCCCGGGGAAGGCCCGTGGTGGTCCCAGGTGGCGGTGATGGGCGATCTGTTGCTGATCCGCGACGGCCGTTCGATGCGCCTCCACCGCTTGGTGTGAGCCGGCGTGCCGGGACGTTGGTTTCCGCGCGCCCGAGGGGGGCGGGAGGTATACTTTCGACGTGATTGCCCAGCTCACCGGAACCGTCGTGCATGCCGGCGCACCCCATGTCGTGCTCGATGTGCACGGGGTGGGCTACAAGGTGGCGGTGCCGCTGTCGGTGCTGGAGCACCTCCCCAAGAACGGCGAACCTGTCACGTTGCTCACCCACATGCTGGTGCGCGAGGACGACCTGAGCCGGTACGGCTTCCTCGACGCGGTGGAGCGCGAAGTGTTCGAACACCTCTTGTCGGTTTCGGGCGTCGGCCCGAAAGTGGCGCTCGCGATCCTCTCGGCGCTCGGGGGCGCCGGGCTCGCGCGGTTGGTGGCCACCGACGATGTGCGCGGGCTCGTCCGGGTGCCGGGCATCGGCTCCAAAACGGCCCAGCGCTTGATCCTCGAGCTGCGGGACCAGCTCGGCGGCATCGGACTGGCCGTGAAGGCCGACGCCCTCGCACCGTCGAAGGCGCCCGAAGCCAAGCCGGCCACGGTCGTCGACGATGTCGTGTCCGCGTTGGTGAACCTGGGCTACAACCGCGGCGACGCCGGCAAGGCGGCGGACGCGGCGGCGGACGCGGCGGAGGGAGCCGATTTCGCAACGTTGCTTCGGGCCGCGCTCAATCGGCTGACACGGTGACCAGGCGGATTCCGGTCGGCGCGCGGGTGCGGGAGTACTGATCCATGGCCATCCATTCCACGCGTGGCGGCGACGAGCCCCCGCCCCCACCGCCCCCGCCGCGCATGGGCGACGGACAGTTTTCGGAGGGCGACGAAGGCGAACTCTCGCTGCGTCCTCGTCGACTTTCCGAATACATCGGCCAGGGCAAGATCAAGGAGAAACTCGCCATCGGGCTCGCTGCGGCGCGCCTGCGCGGCGAGGCGATCGACCACATCCTGCTCCACGGACCGCCCGGCCTGGGCAAGACCAGTTTGGCCACGGTGATCGCCAACGAACTGGGCGCCAACCTGCGCGCCACCAGCGGGCCGGCCATCGAGCGGCCCGGCGATCTCGTGGCGATCCTCTCCAATCTGGAGGAGGGGTCGGTGCTGTTCATCGACGAGATCCATCGGCTCAACCGACTCGCCGAGGAGTTCCTCTATCCCGCCATGGAGGACTACGAGATGGACATGACCATCGGGCAAGGTCCCTCCGCCCGCACGGTCAAGATCCCGCTCAGCCGTTTCACCCTCATCGGCGCGACCACGCGCCCGGGCCTGCTCACGAACCCCCTCCGCGACCGCTTCGGCATCGTCGAACAGTTCGAGTTCTACACCAACGAGGACCTGGCGCGGATCGTCGTGCGCTCCGCGGAAATCCTGGGGGTGGGCATCGACGACCACGGGGCCGACGAATTGGCGTCGCGCTCCCGCGGCACGCCCCGCATCGCCAACCGCCTGCTCAAGCGCGCCCGCGACTACGCGCAAGTCCGGGCGGACGGCGTGATCACGCGGCAGGTGGCCGACGACGCGCTGAAGCTTTTGGAGGTCGACCGGGTCGGATTGGATGCGCTCGACCGATTGTTCCTCTCCACCCTGATCGATAAGTTCGACGGCGGGCCGGCGGGCGCGGAGACGATGGCCGCGACGTTGCGGCTGGAACGGGATACGATAGAGGATGTCGTCGAACCGTTCCTGATGATGATGGGGTATGTCCAGCGGACCCCACGCGGTCGGGTGGCCACGCGCGGCGCCTACGAGCATCTCGGTCGGCGCCCGCCCCGGAAGGCCGACGAAGCACCTGGGCTCCCGGGCCTCGCCGACTAGGGTTCCGTTTCCCCATCGCCGGGGAGTCCGTGCCATGAACTGCAGCCACTGCCAAACTCGCAACCCGATCGGGAGCCGCTTTTGCCGCCAATGCGGCACCGAAATGGCTCCGCCCGCCGGCACGCTGGCCGAAGAGGAAGCCCGCCAGGTCGAGGCCGAGCGCGCCCGCGAACAGGCGGCCGAACTCCTTGCGCGCGCGCATCGGCATTTGGAACGCGGCGAAGCCGAGTCCGCCATCCCCCTGGCGGAGGAAGCCGCGCGCCTATTGCCCGACTCCACCGCCGCGCACTCTCTGCGCGCCACGCTCTACGAAACCGCGCGCCGCACCGACGACGCGTTGGCGGCGCGGGAGCGCGTGGTGGCGCTCAACCCCGACTCCGCGGTCGACCGCGACAAGCTCGACCGCATGCGCCGAGGAGTCCACTTCACGCCGCGCATCGAGCCCGTCGAGGAGCCGGACCCCCGCCGTCGATGGATCCCGTGGCTCGCGGCAGGGGCCGCCGGCATCGCCGCCCTGTGGATCGGGTTCGCCGTGTCCACCCCGCGCCGGACGCGCACGGTGGCGGCGCCTCCCGCACCCACGCCAACCCCTTCGCC
>JBJTRZ010000518.1:0-10834 GCA_046076415.1 Armatimonadota bacterium | reverse complement strand
GAGCGTGCGGACCCGGGACCGCCGGGTCGCCGGCCCAGGGTTCGGATCAGGCATTCGCCGGCGAGGTTGTCGCTGGGAACCAGGAAATCCCGCAGCCGCGTGGAGAGTGGAGCCGAGCGCACCGTTGCGATCTCGAGCGCGCCGCTCGGTGCCGCGCAGCGAGGCCCTTCGACCACGGCGATTCCCCGGGCGACCAGTGCATCGATCAAGCCGTGGATCGCCCAGCGAGCGGCATCCGCCACGGCCACGCGGTCGGACCAAGGGGGGGCGTCGGCTCCGATGGTGCCGGCCACTATCAGGGACGAGGAACCCGGATCGCGGCGAATTTCGACATGCGCCGCGGTGCCCGGCACGGTCGTGACCGTTCCCTGGAACCCGCCGGCACCCTGGGGAAACGCGATGTGGGCGGGGCCACCGGGCGCACCGGGCACCACGCGGACCTCGGCGGTGGATCGGTCGCGGACCAGGGCACCGAACGGTGCGGAATAGTCGTAGGCGATGTCGTCCCATTGCCAAGCGGCTCCGAGGTGGTCCGGTTCGAACGCGGTTTCGTCGGCGTGGACGATGAACGTGTCTCCGGTCGCGAGCGCGGCGGCGCAGTCGTTGGCGAGTCGATTCAGCGCTTCCGTGTCGAGCGATGGATCACCGTCGCCGATCAACCAGAGGTCCCTGCCGGAGCGAACGATGCGCGTGGTGTGGCGGTGGTCCGGTCCGAGCAGGGCGAGCGCAGCCGCCGCGGTCGCCAGTTTTTGATTGGAGGCGGGAATGAGCGCCGATCCCCCGTTGCGTCGATAGAGCACCGCGCCGGTGGTCGCGTGGCGGACCACGACGCCCGTAGTGGCGGCAGCCAAGGCAGGGTCGGCCAACGCGGCATCGATCGCGTCGCGCCAGACGGCGGTGCGTGCGAGTGGCACGGAGTAGGGAATGGGCTGGGGGGGAACGGGTATCGGCATGGGGGAAGGTTACACCTTCGCCGCGAATGCGCCTTCCGGCCGGGCGTGTCGCGGTGCGCCGCAGGGCGGTACAATCCTGCGATTTCCCCACGATACGAGGTGTCCCGATGCGGTTCTCCCGTTTGGCATTCGCTTCCCTGCCGCTGGCCGTGCTTTCCGTCGCCGCCGTCCCCGCCGTGGTGCGTGCGCAGGAACCCGTCGACGCCGCGATCGTGGCGCGGATTCGGGACGAGGGGCTCAAGCGCTCCCAACTTCCCGCCACGCTCGCCCACCTGACCGATGTAATCGGGCCGCGCCTGACGGGCTCTCCGGGCCTGTTGCGGGCCAACGAATGGACGCGGGCCAAACTGCAGGAGTGGGGTTTGGAGGATTCCCACCTCGAGCCTTGGGGGGAATTTGGACGCGGCTGGACGCTGGAGCGGTTTTCGATGGAGGTTGTTGCGCCCACGGCCTTCCCGGTGATCGCATTGCCGAAGGCGTGGTCGACCGGCTTTTCCGGCACCGCCGACGTGGTGTATTTGGAAGCGGGCGACGATGGGTCGCTCGAGAAGTATCGGGGAACGTTGAAGGGCAAGATCGTACTGATCTCCCCGGAGCGGGAAGTGACGGCGCACTTCGCGCCCGAGGCGGCGCGCTATACCGACGAAGCCTTGGCCGCGCTCGCCAATTCGGGAGCCGGCGCTCGGGTGCGGGGTGGACAGGGCGGTCCGTCCGCCGCCGATATGACGCCCGAGCAGCGGGAACGCTTCCAAGCGATGCAGCGCCAGCGGGCGATGGCATCCCGGTTGCTCGCATTCTGCAAGCAGGAAGGCGCGGCCGCCGTGCTGGATTCGGCGCGCGGCGATGGAGGAACGTTGTTCGTCCAACAGGCCACGGTGCCGTCGGTGGATCCGCCCGCGCCGCGACCGTCGGCCGCGGGCTCGGGTCAGGGCGGTGGGCGTCGCGTGTCACCGTGGAAGAGGGACGCCGAGAAGGCGATGATTCCCCAGATCGCGGTGAGCGTGGAGCACTACAACCGGATTCTGCGCATGGTGCGCGCGGGAGAGCCCGTCCGCATCGATCTTCGGTCCAAGGTTCGCTTCAACGGAACGGACAACTCGCCCGCGTTCAACACGGTCGCCCGGATCCCCGGGACGGACAAGGCCGATGAAATCGTGATGTGCGGTGGGCATATCGACAGCTGGCACGGCGGGACGGGCGCCACGGACGACGGCGCCGGGGTTGCGGTGGCGATGGAGGCCGTGCGCATCCTCAAGGCGATCGGAGCGAAGCCGCGCAGGACGATTCGCATCGCGTTGTGGAGTGGCGAGGAACAGGGCATTTTCGGTTCCGCGGGTTATGTGAAGGAGCACTTCGGAACGCGCGAGCAACCGAAGCCGGAGCACGCCAAATTCGCGGGCTACTTCAATCTCGACAACGGCACCGGCCGTATTCGTGGTGTTTGGTGCCAGGGCAATTCCGCCGTGATGCCAATCTTCGCGTCCTGGCTTGCGCCGTTCTCCGATTTGGGCGCGACGACCGTGACACTGCGCACCACCGGTGGTACCGACCACCTTCCTTTCGACGGCGTGGGGCTGCCGGGATTCCAGTTCATCCAGGACACGATCGAGTACGATGCGCGGACGCACCACTCCAACCAGGACGTCTACGATCGAATTCAGGTCGAGGACATGAAGCAGGCGGCCACGATCATGGCTGCGTTCCTCTACCACGCGGCCAATCGCGCGGAGCCACTTCCCCGCAAGGCGCCGGTCAAGTTCGAATAGCGCCTCGGATCCGCAGGCCGGCCGATGGCGGTCGGCCTGCGGGTGAACGGTATACTTGTCGAATGCGCATCGTGCGGTTCGCGGCATTGGCGGGAGTGGTCGGCGGCTTGGCCGGATGCGCCGGAACGACCCCCAATCTCACCTCACCCCAGATGCAGGCTCCCAGCCTGTCGGCCGCGGGAGCGGGACGATCGCGGCCCGTTGCGGATCCCGGGTCCGGTGTCCGAACCGTTGCGGATGCGTTCCTGGCGCCGCCCTACCTTCAGTTTGGCGAGGAAACCCAACCCGCGGCGGCGGACTCTGCCCGATTGTCGCTGGTATGGTTGGCAAAGGCGGACGCGAAGCCCGCGGATTGGGTGGTGGAAACGCGGCCCGCCGAGGGTGGGGAATGGCGCAAGGCGGGCGATCCCGTGGCCACCGGGTATGCACCGACGGGCGTGCCCGCCTGCGTGCGCATGCGGACGGTGCTCTCCGGACTGGAACCCGGGACGCTTTTCGACTATCGCGTCTCCCGCTCCGGCGAGGTGGTTTTCGGCGCCCGCGCGCGTGCCCCGCGGGCGCCGGGGGATTCTAAGTCCCGGTTCGTGGTGTTCGGCGACACCGGCTCGGGTACCGCGGACGAACGCAAGGTGGCACATCGCATATCCGAGGCGAAACCCGATTACGCGATGGTCGCCGGCGACATCGTGTACAGCCGTGGCCGGGCCTCCGAATACGCGAAGAACTTTTGGCCGATCCTCAATGCGGAAACGTCCGCTCCGACGGTGGGGGCGCCGGTGCTCCGCGCCATTCCGGTGGCCGCAGCCCCGGGCAACCACGATATCGGTCCGGACAATCTGACGAAATATCCCGACGCGTACGCGTATTACGTTTACTGGTCGCAACCCCTCAACGGCCCGGATTTGCCCAAGGCGGGGGCAGCTCGAATCGGGGGATCCGAAACGGACAAGGCGACGTTCGTGAAAGCGGCCGAGAGCCGCTATCCGCGAATGGCCAATTTCTCGGTGGATTACGGCACCGTCCACTGGACCGTGCTCGATTCCAATCCCAATGTCGACTGGACCGACCCGGCGCTCGTCGCTTGGCTGGAAAAGGATTTGGTCGCCGCGAAGTCGGCCAAATGGAAATTCGTGCTGTTCCACCACCCGCCGTTCCAATCGTCGGAGGAGCACTTCGACAACCAATGGATGCGCGTTCTCGCTCCCAAATTCGAGAAACACGGAGTCCACATGGTCTGGACCGGTCATGTGCACAACTATCAGCGCAGCCATCCCCTACGGTTCGCCCCGGCGGGCGCGCCCGAAAAATCCGGCCGCGTGGGCGGCGAATTCACAATCGACACGCGCTTCGACGGTGTTTCGCGTACCAAGCCCGACGGAGTGCTGTACCTGGTCACGGGCGGTGGCGGAGCCGCCTTGTACAAGAAAATCGCCGACAAATCGGGGCGACTCCAGCCCTTCACCGCCAAACTCGTCAACGATACCCATTCCTTAACGGTGGTCGATATCGACGACCGGAAGTGCGTCCTGCGGCAACTCTCCGCGGACGGCAAGGAAATCGATAGCATCACGGTGACCCAATGAACCAAGAAATCCGTCTCCCGAACCGTCGTCTCGTGCTGCGTGCCGCGGCGTTTATGCCGATCGCGCACATCGCGGACCGGGCCTTTGCCGAGCAAGGGGCCCCGTCCGGGCCTTTCACCCTGCCCGCCCTCGCATATCCGTTCAGTGCGCTCGAGCCCCACATCGACGCGGAAACGATGCAGATCCACCACGATCGGCATCACCAAACCTACGTGACGAACCTCAATGCGGCGCTGGCCAAGGTGCCCGCCCTCGCCAACGTGACCAGCGTTGAAGCGTTGATCCGCCATCTGGATCGCCTGCCGGATGATATTCGGACCGCGGTGCGCAACAACGGCGGAGGTCATGCGAACCATAGTTTGTTTTGGCGCTCGATGAAACCGGGTGGCGGCGGCGCTCCCACCGGACCGATCGCCGACGCGATTCAAGGCACCTTCGGCTCGTTCGACAAGTTCAAGGCGGCGTTCGAGGACGCTGGGACCAAACGGTTCGGTTCGGGTTGGGTATGGCTCGCCGTCACCAAGGACCGCAAACTCGAAGTGCTTTCCACCGCGAATCAAGATTCGCCGATCATGGACGGCGGGACTCCGGTGCTTGGCAACGATGTGTGGGAACACGCCTACTACCTGAAGTACCGCAACAAGCGGGCGGACTACCTCAAAGCTTGGTGGAACACGGTCGATTGGGATACGGCGAACGCGCAATTGCGCCTCGCGCGCTGAGCGTTCGCGACTGAGAACGAAAAGGGCCCGCCGGAGATCCGGCGGGTCCTTTTTCCGAATGGGAGAACGTTGTCACCGCAACCGGTCGGGGATCCGGTCCTGGCGGATGACATCGTCCCAGGATTCCCGGGCGAAAATGACATCCGCGTGGCCCTCGTTGACCAGCACCACCGGGGGGCGGCGGAACCGGTTGTAGTTGCTCGCCATCGCGTGGTTGTACGCTCCCGTGGTCTGCACCGCGAGAATATCGCCGTCCCGAATCTCGCCGACGGGGGTGTTCCAAATCAGGATATCGGTCTCGCAGTGCTTGCCGGCGATGGTGGCGATCCGGTCGCGGGGCTGTTCGGCTCGGTTGGCGACCAAACAGGAATAGACCGCATCGTAGAGTTGTGGGCGCGGATTGTCGGACATGCCCCCATCGACCGCGACGTAGGTGCGAGTGCCCGGTTCCTCGGGAATACCCACCGTCTTGGCCGGACCGGTCGTGTACAGGGTGGTGCCGGCTTCCGCCACCAGGGAGCGTCCGGGCTCCTGCAGCAGGACGGGCGGCGTGAGGCCGTGCTTCGCGAACGCCGCCTCGAGCGCCGAGCACAACGATTCCGCGAAGTCCTCGTACGACGGCGGTTGGTGCGTGGGAAGATAGCGAACCCCGAGCCCGCCGCCAAGGTCGAGTTCCGAGAGCGGAGTCCCCGATTCGCGGGCATAGGTCGCCAGCAAACCCACCATCACGTCGATGGCATCGATGTGCGACGCGGCGTCGTGCAGCTGCGAACCCACATGGCAGTGGACCCCCTTCAAATCGATGCCGGGAAGCGCGGCGGCTTCCTTGAGCACGGCGAGGGCGGAGCCATCGGAAATGTTCACGCCAAACTTCGAATCTTCCTGACCGGTGCGGATTCGTCGATGGGTGTGGGGATCGATGCCCGGAGTGACGCGCAAAAGAATCGATTGAACGATGCCACGTTGCGCCGCGGCCGCGGACAGGCGGCGCAGCTCGTGCGGGTTGTCGACGATGAACCGTCCAACCCCCGCGTCGAGGCCCATGGCGATCTCTTCATCGGACTTGTAATTGCCGTGGTAGAGGACACGATCGGCAGGAAAGCCCGCGGTGAGCACGGTGTGGAGCTCGCCACCGGACGCGACATCGATGTCGAGCCCTTCCTGAGCCACCAGGCACGCGATCGCCAGCACCAGGAATGCCTTGCCCGCGTAGCTGACACGGGACTCGCCCGGGTAGCGCGCCGCGAAAACGGCGGCGTAGCGACGGCAATTCTCCCGAATCAGCGCCTCGTCCATCACGTACAGCGGAGTGCCGAATTCGCGGGCGAGGGCGATCGTGTCGCAACCGCCGATTTCCAGATGACCCGCCGCGTTAACCCTCTGCGTTCCCAAGTACATCCGCGTGAACCGCTCCTGATCGAATCATGAAAAAACGACGGCGGTCACCCCCCGTCGTTCCGCGGAATCGTACCACGGTCGGCCCCCGAGCGGCAAAGCGGTCAGGGGGCGGCGCGATCGGCCATCCCCGTGATCTGGTCGCGCCGTCGCTGGGTCTGGGTCGAGGTTCCCGGACGCCTTGATAGCCGGGCCTCGGTGCGTGCCTGCGCCGTCAACGTCAAGGCGGTCGTGCGCGGTTGTCCGCCCCGCAGGAATTCCAAAGGCAGTCGGTCGCCCCGCAGTGCACCGCGGAAACGATTCGCCGCGTCCGCGATTCCAACGACGATGTCGCCTGCCCGGAGCCCGGCGCGGTCGGCCGGACCTCCGGGCACCACATTGGCCACGCGCTGCCTATCCGGCCCCGCGTCCGCTTCATCCCAAACGATTCCGGTGTCGAGACCCCCGCCCACGAGCACGAGATCCCAGCCGCCGTCCTTGGCCACGGTGTCGAAATCCAGAGGTTCGGTCGAGCGCAGCCATCGGTTCCATTCGGCGCCCAGGTCGGCACCCGCGATCGCGTTGGCGGCGCGCTCGATCGCACCCGGCGCATATCCCCGCTCGCGGCACTGGGCGAGGAGTGCCGGGACCAGGGCTTCGATCCCTCGCGCACCCTCGGTCCGTTTTCGCAACTCCGTGTCGAGCCACCAACCGGCGAGGAACCCTTTGTTGTAATACGAAAGTCCGCCGTACCCTTGCGAGGTGCCGTCCTCCCAAACCTTGAGGGACGCCGTTTCAAGGGATATGTTTTCCCGGGCGGGATTCGAGAGGTACTCGGACACCTGTCTGCCGACGTAACCCCGCCACAGGTCCTCGCCCGCGAGTCCGGCCGCCACCACGATGCGCGGCGAGAAGTAGTCCGTGACCCCCTCGAGGAACCAAAGGTCCGGAGTGCGAACCGGGCCGGAATAGTCGAACGGGCCGAGGACAGCCGGGCGGATGCGCTTCACGATCCATGCGTGCGTCAGTTCATGGGCGGCGAGGCGGAGATCGTCGAAATCGACACGGGCGGCGCTGCGCACGGGCATACGGATCACCGATGCGTTGGCATGTTCGAGTCCCCCCAGGAAACCCCGCGTGTCGCTGTAGCGCAGGTGGAACACGTAGCGCGGGAACGGCACGGAACCGAATATTCTCGCCGCGGCGTCGACCAGATCGAAACATCGCCGCGCGAAGGGCCCCGCGAGGGAGGCGGCGGGACCTACCGCCACGACCGTCACGGGCACGCCCGCGACGGACCGGTCCCAGCGCTGCAGCCTTCCCAGATCGGCGGGATGGTCCGCGAGCGTATCGTAATTCGGCGCCTCGAACGTGTCCGAGGTGCCGGGGACGGGATCGTTTCCAGTAACGATGCGCCAACCGTCCGGAGTCTTGTAGCGGATTCGGCAGGGAACTTCGGTTGCCCCGACGGCATGGAGCAGGGTGGTCGGTCCCGGGACGAAGGCATGATCGGCGGATTCCGCGGGGTCGAAGAAGCCCGATCCGGTGTCGGTGGCGAGCACGGACCATTCGACCACGACCCGGTCCGCCCCGGCGGGCTCGATGCGCCAACGTCGACGCGAAGCGGACATTGCAACCAAGGGGGCGCCGTCCATGGAGCGCGCGGCAACGTCCACGATCCTTTTGTCGGCCTCGTTCAGGACGTACCAACCCGGGCTCCACGCCGGAAGGGCAACCTCGAACGGGGTGCCGCGGACCCCGGAACAATCCATCGAGACATGCAAACGACGATCGTCGGGCGAACCGATATCGACCGTGTACCGAATGCTGGTGGGGGGAGCCGCGTGGGCGCAAAGCGCCGTGGAAAAGGCGGCCGCGAGGACCGCGGCCGCCTTTTTCATACGGAAGGTCGGAGCACGACGCCGCGTTCGACGAAGCGTTGCTCCTGGGCCATGGTTTCGCGCAGCCGGCGCAGCGCACGGTGCTGCAAGCGCGAGACGTGCATCTGCGAGATGCCCATCTGTTCGGCGATCTTCGCCTGCGAAACATCGTCGAAGAAACGCAGTCGAATGACTTCGTGCTCGCGGGCGGGGAGCAGGTCCATCGCCGCCCGCAGGTCGCCGTAGTCCTCGAGGTCCGCCAACGATCGATCCCGCGCGCCGACGAGTTCGAGCAGGGTGGCGCCCTCCGCGCCGGACGATCCCTCCAGAGCCGAGTCGAGGGACACCAAGCGCACGGCGTCCCCGGCCTCGAGCGCGATGAGCAGTGCCTCCTCGGAAACATCGAGTCGCCGGGCGAGTTCCGCGGTGGTGGGATTGCGTCCCAATTCCTGGTTGAGGGTCTGGCGCACCTTGCGGGCGTGTTGCTGGATTTCCACCATTCGGCGCGGAACGCGGATGCCGGTCGCCTTGTCCCGGAAGTAGCGACGGATTTCGCCGAGGATGGTTGGGGTCGCGAAAGTCGAGAATCGGGTGCCTCGTTCCGCGCTGAACCGATCGATCGCGTGGATCAGTCCGATGTTGCCGACTTGCACGATGTCTTCGAGGGACTCGCCGCTTCCCATGAAACGGGCCGCGATCGAACGCACGAGGCGTTGATGGCACAGTATCAGTTTGTCGCGCAGCTCGGGGTTCCGCGTACGAGCGAACTCGTGCGAAAGGCGCTCCAGCTCCGCGGGGGGAAGGATGGGAAGGTCGCCGCCATGCAACGACGACTCCTTGGATTTGATAATTGCCATCGAATGATGTCGCGGCGTACCGCGATCCTGTTCCCTTGCTGCTATTTAGTGATCCCGAACCACCGATTCAACGCGGTGCCACATGCACGAAATCCGCATGGGACAACCGCAAGAATCGTACCCAGCGCCTTGGAACCGAAACGGGTGAAAATACGGGTTTCGTTCCAAACGCCCTAAAGCCAAATTCTACAGCGCGTTCGCGCCCTGAAAAGGGGCGGGGCGCCCCTATTTCATGTCGGAAGAGTGCCCGGGAAAGGCCTTCGACGACGGATCTATATAGGTTTTGGCGAAGTTGGCAGCCGTTCCCGCTTCTCCGATCCCCGTCGCGATCAATTTTAATTTTCCGGTGTACGTGCAAATGTCGCCGGCGGCGTACACCCCGGGCAGATTGGTGCGCATGACCGGGTCGACACGAATCGCGTTCTTGTCGATTTCAAGACCCCATTCCTTGATCGGGCCGAGATTGGTCAGGAAGCCCAGGTTCAGCAGCAACGCGTCGCAGGGAACCGTGGTCTCCTCGCCGCTGCGGTTGTCGAAAATGGTCACGGCTTCGAGGCGATCCTCGCCGTGCAGGGCCTTGAGTTCGTGGAACGTTCGTATTTCGACCTTCCCGGCCTCGAGCACCTTGGCAACGGTGTCCTCGTGGGCCCGGAACTTGTCGGTTCGATGGATTTGGACGCACGATGCGGCCGCGGGTCCGAGGGCCATCGACCAATCGAAGGCCGAATCACCGCCCCCGACGATCACCAACCGTTTGCCGGCAAGCAGCGCGGGGTCGGAGACGAAGTAGTGGATGCCCTTGCCCTCGAGCGCATCGATGCCCGGAAGGTCCAGCTTGCGCGGTATGAAGGCCCCCACGCCGGCCGCGATCAGGACCGTTCGCGAGCGATGGCTCCCTTTGTCGGTGGTCAGCACCCACTGATCGCCATCGGGCTCGAGGCGCAACACCTTTTCGTCGAGGCAGACCGTGGGAGCGTACTGCAGCGCCTGATCCGACATCCGTTCCACGAGCTCCTTGGCGAGCACCTTGGGATACCCACCCACATCGTAGATGTATTTCTCGGGGTAGAGGGCCGCAAGCTGGCCACCGAGCTGCGGCAGGCTGTCGATGACCTTCGTGCGCATCTGCCTAAGGCCGGCGTAGAACGCGCCGAACAGGCCCGTTGGGCCGCCACCGATGATCGTGAAGTCGTAGAGGGATTCGTCCATGGAATGCGGTGTTTCAATAAAATAGGTCGCTGCTCCCGGAGGGGAGGCGACCTTGCCGCTGTGCAGTATATCGTTCCCGCGCGAACCATGGCGACGATCGCCTATTCGAAAGCGGTCCCCGGTTCCGACCACGGGACCCCAAGGTGCCGGGCAATGTCGGCGGCCCAGTCGGCGAATGTCGCCCGGTCCCCGAGCGCGCGTGCCCGCTCAATCCCGTGACCGAAGCACACCAGCGGAGCGAACTCGCGGGAATGGTCGGTGGACGCGGTGGTGGGGTCGTTGCCGTGGTCGGAGGTCAGTCCCACTCGGTCCTCCGATCGGAGGTTGGGAAGAATGGCTTCGCCGAGGACTCGGTCGAGGGCTTCGAGCGCCTTGCCGAAACCCTGGGGATCGTTGCGGTGCCCGTGGCACATGTCGAAGTCCTCGAAATTCGCGAAGACGAACTCGGCATCCGCGCCGGGGCCCTCGCAGCGCACGGCGCGCGCGAGCG
>JBJTRZ010000517.1:0-1001 GCA_046076415.1 Armatimonadota bacterium | reverse complement strand
GCCGCCATCGCCGAGGAGGAGGTTGCGCAGGTTGTGGATGTAGGCGGCTTCGCCATGCGTGATCGTACCGAGGATGCCTGCGCGGACGAGGTTGAGCACGAGACGTTCGGTGTATCCGTAGCAGCAGTTCTCGAGGATGATGCAGTGCTTTCGGGTCCGTTCCGAGGTGTCGACGATGCGCCAGCAATCCTTGAGGGTCGTGGCGACCGGCACTTCGACCGCGGCGTGGATGCCGTTCTCCATGGCGCCGAGCGCCATGGGCACGTGCCAATCCCAAGGAGTGACGATGTAGACGATATCGAGGTCGTTGCGCTTGACCAATGCGTTCCAGGCCATGGGCGATCCGCCGTAGACCTCGGGGCGGGCTTGCCCCTTCGCCACCACGCGTTTGGCGGCATCCGCCGCGCGCGACTCGACCAAGTCGCAAACGGCCTTGATTTGGACGTTGGGAATATTGAGGAGGTCGTTGAGATGTCCACCGCCCCGTCCCCCCAAGCCAATGATGCCCACGCGCACGATGGGCGTCCGCTCGAAGGGCACTCCAGCCATGGTCTCGGCGGCCGTCGCAGGCGCGGCTTCCGCCTCGTTCACCGCCGCCAAACCGAACAAACCGGCAGTGGCCGTCATAAGTACATCGCGTCGCGTCATGGAATCCGTCATCATTTCCTCCTCGGCATCGGAGTCATTCGTCGGCGCCAATCGCCGATCCTGCCCGGGGAAGGAGATTCGCACCGCGCGGGGAAACCCCATCCCCATGCCCTCGCTCGATCCCAGTCGCCTCGCGCCGCCCGCCGCTCCGGACCGCATGCCGGAAACCATCGTCCGATACACCGAGGATCGGGATGCCCTGCACCGGCGCTATCCAAATTCCGGCTCGCCACGTAGGCTCGATCGCATCATCGCGTTCCACGAGGAGTGGCGCGAAGGACTCGCGGGAGTGGGGAGACTCGACACCCCCGACGACCGAGTCGATCTCGAATTGCTGCGCGCGGCGATCGACG
>JBJTRZ010000516.1:0-2114 GCA_046076415.1 Armatimonadota bacterium | reverse complement strand
CGTGGAAAAGCCGCGCCCGTTCCGACTCGGTGCGGCGCGAGGTGATTTGCTCGAGCGCCGTCACCCACTCGGCGAGGGGGGCGGTGAGGGTGCACACGGGCCAGTCCGAGCCAAAGACGACGCGGTCGAAGCCGAACGTGTCGAGGCAGTGGTCGACGAGGGGCGCCAAGTCCTCCGCGCTCCAGGGACGACCTTTGGCGGAGACAATGATTCCGCTGATCTTGCAGATCGTGTTGGGTTGCTTGGCGACCGCCTCGACCCCGCGTTTCCATTTATCGCGATCGGCCCGGGTCGCCTTGACATCCCCGTTGCCGCAATGGTCGAGGATGAACCGCGTGTCGGGGCATTCCTTGGCCAGCCGCGCGCCGTCGCCGAGTTCGAGCGGGCGCAGGCACAGATCGAATCGCAGCCGTCGCTTGCCGAGTTCCCGAGCCCCGCGGACAAAGTCGGGGGTTCGGCAGGCGCCGGCGGGCAGGCCGCCGTGCAGCACTTGCCGGACGCCCTTGAGGTTGGGGTGCGCGATGGCATCGAGATAGGCGGAGAAGCCGGGATCGGCGGGGTTTCCCCCCACGACGGCCGGGCCACGGGCGCAGGCCCACGCCGCCTCGTCGCGCCGTTGCTCCGGTGCCACATCGACCTCCATGTACACCGCGAGTTCGATGCCCGTGCCTTTGATGGCGGCGTCGTAGTCGGAGGGAAGGTGGTCTTTTTCGAGCGGTTCGCCGGCGCCCTTGGTCCACGGCAGGGTGAAACGACGCAGATCCCAAAGGTGTTGGTGGGTGTCGACGATGCGCATGGGGCCTCCTGAGTCGCGGGCGCGGACGCGATGGCGAACGTTTCCACGAGGGGCGCTCGCGCTCCTGCCGCGGGGCGCGGCGTGTGGTATCGTCGGAATCGCGCCGCCCCGCGGGGCGTATTTCCTTTGAATGTCGCCTCCAATGGGCGCCTCCAGCACCATGCCTGAATCCCGGGAAAAAAACGAAGAAATCCCCAACGACCCTTGGTCTTGGCAGTTCGCGGTCGTCGCCGGCATCGCGCTGCGGCTGCACTTCAGCCTGATCCTGATGTTGGTCTACATCAGCGTCACCCGCCGCGGGCTGTTTCCGTTCGTGCTCGGACTGTTGTTCTGCATCCTCCTGCACGAACTGGGGCACGCGCTGACCGCACGTCGACTCGGGTACCCGCTGCGGCGGATCACGCTCTATCCGATCGGCGGAATCGCGGCGCTCGAGGAGAACCCCAAGCCGCGCCACGAGCTCTGGATCGCGATCGCGGGGCCCGCGGTGAACGTCGTGATCGTGGCGGTGCTTTCCCTCGCGTTCCGGCTCACGGGAAGCGGGTTGTTCGAACGGCTTTACACCATCCAGCATCAGCCCGGCAGCTTCCTTTCCGGGGGCGACACCTTGGCGCTGTTGGCGTTCGCGAACCTGTCGTTGGTTTGTTTCAACATGGTTCCCGCGTTTCCAATGGACGGCGGCCGCGTCCTGCGAGCGCTGCTCGCGCTGCGGATGGGCGAAGTCCGTGCCACGTTCGTGGCCGCGCGCATCGGTCAGGGATTGGCCGTGCTGGGCGGGCTCTACGGCGTGCTCACCCAAAACTTCACGTTGATCCTGATCGCGCTGTTCGTGTTCTTCGGTGCCGCGCAGGAGCTGCAAGGCGAAGCGACCCGCGGCGCGGTGGAGGGTGCGGTGGCTTCCGACGCCATGGTCACCGACCTCGCCACGTTGCTGCCCGGCGCGACGCTCGACGATGCCGCGAAGGTGCTGCTCGCCACGAGCCAACAGGACTTCCCCGTGGTGCTCGGGGGCGAGATGCTCGGCATCCTATCCCGGGAGCGGCTGCTGCGCGCCATTGCGGAGCATGGTAGGGAAAGGTTCGTGAACGAGACGATGGAGCGGGACTTCCTGCGGGTGGCTCCGGGTGCGCCGCTCGAGCCTGTCCTGCTCCGCCCCGACGGCCTGCGCAAGTCGCCGGTGATCGTGGTGGACGGCAGCGGCGCAATGCTCGGGATGGTGACCCAGGACAATGTCATGGAATTCGTGATCCTGCGCCGCATCGCCGAGGCCGGCGAGGGGACGAGCCCGGCCTGACGTTTCCCCGGTTCACGGATCGAG
>JBJTRZ010000515.1:0-5817 GCA_046076415.1 Armatimonadota bacterium | reverse complement strand
TCTCGTTCTTCACCTGCCCCGACCCGGACGGGATGGTTTCCGGTCCGGACAACGATTCGGAGATTTCCCACAATGATTGAGATCCGCAACATCGGCAAGACCTATCCCGGCGGGGTCCGTGCCCTCGACGATGTCACGCTGGACATTCCGGCCGGACTGTTCGGTCTGCTGGGTCCAAACGGAGCCGGGAAATCCACGCTGATGCGCACCATCGCGACATTGCAGGATCCCGACACCGGCTCGATTCGCCTGGGCGGGATCGACACGGTGGCCGACAAGGATGTCATGCGCCGCACCCTCGGGTACCTCCCGCAGGAGTTCGGCTTCTACCCGAACCTTTCCGCCGAAACGACCCTCGACCATTTCGCGGAACTCAAGGGGCTGTCGAGCGCCAAGGAGCGCCGTGAAGTCGTTGCGCATCGATTGCGGCAGGTGAACCTTTTCGACGTCCGTCGCAAGCCGGTCGGCGGTTTCTCCGGCGGGATGAAGCAACGTTTGGGAATCGCGATCGCGCTGCTCGGCGCACCGAAGGTGGTGATCGTGGACGAACCGACCGCCGGACTCGATCCCACGGAGCGCAATCGCTTCCTCAACCTACTTTCCGAGGCGGGCGAAACGGCGGCCGTGATCCTCTCCACCCACATCGTCGAGGACGTGGAGGAGCTTTGCGAACGCGTGGCCATCATCGCGGGCGGAAAGGTCGTGGCCCAAGGGGACCCCGGCGCCGTGATCGCCACCGCCGCCGGCAAGCTCTGGCGCAAGCAGGTCGAAAAGCAGGACATTCCGGGGATCGAGGCGTCCGCGCACGTGATCTCGAAACGGTTGGTCGCCGGCCGACCCGTCGTCACCATCGCCGCGCAAACCGATCCGGGCGACGGCTTCGCGCCGGTCGCGCCCACCCTCGAGGACGCCTACTTCCTGCACACGGCGGGGAGCCCGGTCCGATGATCTCCGTGGTGCGCTTCGAATGGCGCTTGCGATGGCGGCAGCCGGCAACGTGGCTGTATTTCCTGGTCTTCTTCCTGCTCGCGTTTTTGTTCGTCTCCACCGATGCCGTGCAGGTGGGAGGTGCCGACGGTCCGGTCAAGGCGACGAGTCCGCTGATGGCCGCCCGGGTGCTTGCCATCCTCGGGGCGCTGGGCTCCGTGGTCAGCGCCGCATTGGTGGGCACCGCCATCCAGCGCGACAGCGACGCCAAGGTGGCGGACCTTTTCGCCACCACCGGCATTGGCAAGGCCGGCTACTTCCTGGGGCGCTTCCTCGGGGCCTGGCTGGTCTCCATCCCGGTCTTCGCCGGGCTCCCGCTCGGACTCTTGGTGGGTTCGTTCATGCCCTGGGTCGACCCGAACACCATTGCTCCGTTCGATCCACGCACCTATCTCGGCGCGTTCCTTTTCCTGATCGTTCCCAATCTGTTGGTGTGCGGCGCCCTGTTCTTCGTCGTCGGAACGTTCACCCGATCGTTGATGGCGGTCTATGCCCTCGGTGTCGGCCTCTTCGTGCTGTGGGGCGTCACCAGCAGCTTGCTCGGCGATATGGAAAACCGCGGAATCGCCGCCATGGTGGATCCATTCGGGCTGCGCGCACTGGGGGAAACGGCCCGCTACTGGTCGGTTTTCGAGCAGAATGCGCGGCCGATCGCGCCCACCGGATGGCTCCTCGCGAATCGGTTGTTTTGGTGCGGGATCGCGTCGGGTTTGGTCGTGGTGGGGCTGGCCCGGTTTTCGTTTCGCACGGACCTGCGGGCCCGCAAGGCTCCGTCGGCGCGGGTTCGGGTCGAGGACGCCGCGCCGGCTGGTCCGTCCGAGGCGCGTCCCGACGTCGTGCCTTCGTGGTGGGCGACGGCGCGATCGGTGGCGCGCGGAACCCACTCCGACATGGTGCGCGGAATTTCCTACAAGGTCATCGTCCTCGCCGGACTGCTGTTGCTCGCGACCAATGTATGGATGGCGGACCGGGTTTTCGACAATGAAACATTGCTGCTGACATCGGAGGTGCTCGAGAGCGGCTTCGGCGGTTTCATGCTGTTTTTCCTGATCCTGGTCACCGTGTATGCGAGCGAGGCGGTGTGGCGCGAGCGAACGGTGCGGATCGATCAAATCGTCGACGCCTTGCCCGTGGCGTCGTCGGCGGTGGCGCTGGGCAAATTCGCCGCGTTGTGCGGGATGCTGGTGCGCACGACGCTGGTGGTCGCGGCGGCCTGCGTCGTGCTGCAACTGCTGAAAGGTTCGCCCTCGCTGGACCTCGGCATGCTCGTTCGCTACGTGGCTTGGGTGACGCTTCCGCAGCTCTTCCTCCTCGCCGCCTTCGCCACGTTCGTGCACACCGTGGTGGATCACCGGTTCGCGGGACATGGGATCGTTCTCGGGCTCTTTGTTTTGCAGTTGGTGTTTCCGGCGATCGGATGGGACCATGTCCTGCTCCAGCCGTTCACCACTCCGCAGGTCGTGCTTTCCGATATGAACGGTTTCGGGCCGTTCCTCGAACCACTGGGATGGATTTCCCTGACCTGGGCGGCGCTTTCGGGCGTTTTGCTGACATTGGCGGCGCTCTGGTGGGTCCGTGGGCGCGACACCGGGCTCGGCGGTCGGGTTCGCGCGGGACGTCCCGGGCGGGTCGCCACGGCGGTGTTGACCGGCTTCGGCGTGGCATTCGTGGGTGGTGCCGGGTGGGTCTTCGTCAACACCAATCTGCGCCACGACTATCGCTCTTCGAAACACGCGCTGGCCGACCGGGCGCGGTACGAAAAAACCTTCCGGGCATTGTGGCGCGACAAGCCCCAGCCCAAGGTGGCGAAGGTGGATTTGGACGTCGCGTTGTTTCCACGCGAGGGCGATTACGTTTCCTCCGGAACCATGACGTTGGCCAACCGTTCCACGGAACCGATCACCGACGTGCTCATCGGCGTCGACCCCGATGCCAACGAACTGTCCGTCGAATTCGAGGGAGGGGTGGAAAACGTTTTCCGCTACCCCGAGCTGGGGGTTGGTATTCATTCGCTGAAGCGCCCGATCGCACCGGGCGGAAAGGCCCTGCTTCGGTTCCGGATCGGCCGGACGCGCAAAGGGTTTCCCAATGCAGCACCTCCCGTCGACGTGGTTGAAAATGGGTCTTTCCTGACCATGCCGGTGCCGACGATCGGGTACCGGGACGATGCCGAGATTGCCGACGACAGCGAACGGCGCCGCCAAGGACTGGCCAAGAAGGCGCAGATGGGGGATCCGACCGACCCGAGATCGCGTGCTTCGAGCTATCTGGGCAGGGACGCCGATTGGGTGGAGTTCGCGTGCACGGTCCGAACCGAACCCGGACAGATCGCGGTGGCGCCGGGCTACCTGGATCGGCAATGGAAGGAAGCGGGGCGGGACTGTTTCCGCTATGTCATGGACGCGCCGATCCGCCACTTCTTCACCGTGGTTTCGGCGCGGTACGCGGTTCGACGCGATCTGTGGAAGGCTCCCGATGGGCGGGAAGTGCGTCTCGAGGTTTATTACCATCCGTCGCATGGGTGGAATGTCGAGCGCATGATGCAGGCGATGAAGGACACGCTCGCCGCATGCGAGGCGGCGTATATGCCGTTCCAGTACCGCCAAATGCGCATTCTGGAGTTTCCGAAATACGCGCAGTTCGCCCAGTCGTTCCCGAACACCGTGCCCTACAGCGAGGGGATCGGATTCGTTTTGAAGCACGATCCGGATCCACGGGCGCTCGACGTGGCGTACTACGTCACCGCGCACGAGGTGGCGCACCAGTGGTGGGCGCATCAGGTGGTCGGGGCGGATGCCGCGGGGAGCGAGCTCTTGAGCGAGTCGCTCGCGGACTACACGGCGCTCGGGATCGCGACGAGGGACCTTCCACCGTCGGGCAGGCGTCGCGCCGCCGAGCGGATCCTCGACCGATACCTGCTGGGTCGGGGCTCCGACCGCATCGGCGAGAACCCGCTCGTTCGGGTGCAGCATCAGGACTACATCCATTACAGCAAGGGATCGCTCGTGCTGGGCGCCTTGGCGGACCGGGTTGGGGCGAAGGTCCTCGACGAAGCGATCGCCCGCTTCGCACGTCTCCATCGTTTCGGTGCGGCCCCGTATCCAACGGGCGAGGATTTCGTGGCGCACTTGGAATCCGCGCTGCCGAGTGAGAAAGCATGGATTTCGGATCAGTTCCGCCGGATCCGATTGGTGGATTTCCGGATCGAAGGGGCGCGCAAGCAGCGACTCCCAAGCGGTCGATGGCGGGTTGAAGCGACGGTCCGGGTCGATTCCCGCGAAGCGGCGCCGGGCGGCGAGGAACGCGAGAGGCCGTTCGCCGACCGTGTCGTGTTCTGGGGGACGGGCCCGGCGGATCGCCGCGGGTACTGCGGCGATCCGATCGCGACCCCTTCGATCCGCATGGTGTCGGGTGCCAACCGGATCGTGTTCGACTGCGATCGCGAACCCGCCGAACTGCTGGTGGATCCGTTGGTTCGCTGGATCGGAAGTCGTCCGGGGGATCGGTCGAAAAAACTCTGAGCAACCCATCGCTTGGGACCGGCCGTGGGTTGATCCGAGCCCGGGCGCCATCCGGGTCCCTGATATACTGACAGGCATGACAGGCGGGCGACGACGACCCGCCGGGCCCGTGAGCGCCGGCCCCACTGGGCCGGCGCTTTTTCGTCGGTCCGGCGGAAACGAATCGAGGCGGCGCGACGGCGATCGCGCGCCGTTTGCCACCGCCATGGAACTGGCGGTCGAGCACATTCGGGCCGAACGTTACAAAGACGCGGTGGGGCAAATCGACCGCGCGATGGCGCTGGATCGCAACGATCCGTTGGTGTCCTTGGTGCTCGCCTGCATCCGTCTCCATGCAAACGACATGAAGGGGGCGGCGGTTGCCGCGCGCAGGGCCCTTTCGACCGACTCCACCGACGAGGTCGCGTCGTTCGGCCTGCTGTGCGCGCAAGCGGCCCTCGGGGAGACCGTCGCCCGCAGCGTGGCGCGTCGCATGGCCGACGACGAAGTGGACGGCGCGCGCGCGCTTTCGCACTACCTCGATCTCGTGGGGGGCAACGCGGCCGCCGTGGCCGCGGCGACCTCCGCGGTGGACGTCGGGCAGTCCGACCCATTCCTCCTGCAATTGGCGGGGATCGCCGCGGTGCGGGCGGGGGACACGGTCCGTGGGGAGCGATTGCTGCGCGCCTTTCTGGCGCGCCCGGAAGGCAAAGGGGTCCTTGAGCCAAACGGTCCGGTCGTCACCTACCTCGCCGATCGTCCCCTCGAAGGCACCGCGTCGTTCCGCATGGACTTCATCCGGTTCCCCGATGCCGTTCCCGGGACACTGGCCGGGCGATCGGAATTGACTCCGGGCACCGTTCCGGATGGGACCGCGCTGGTGGCGTACTCGGTCAATCAATCGTTCCGGATGATGACCAACGCGGCTCCGTTCCATGTCGAGTGGGACACGCGCAAGGTGCCCAACGGCGAACACACCTTGGTCGTCGATTTCTTCGACCGCGATGGACGTCCGCTGGCCACCAACGCCAAGACGCTCAAGGTGTACAACTCGGATCCCAACCATGTGCCCGGCGACGCCGACGATCCGGAATGGCGCGACGGGCTGCGATCCCGCATCCGATCGTTGATGACTCCGCTTGCCGGGCGACGAGCCGCGCATTACGAACTGGCCACCCTCGCCGTGCGGCGCGGCGACACCGAAGCGTCGCTCGCCGCGATCGAGGACGTATGCGCGATCGATCCTTCCTACCGCGATGCGATGGGGACGCTGCGCCGTTTCAACGAACGCTACGTGACCACGGGAGTCGGCTATTGGCAGGGGAAAACC
>JBJTRZ010000514.1:0-4696 GCA_046076415.1 Armatimonadota bacterium | reverse complement strand
TATCGCCGGAGAACGCGAGGGAGAGGTCGGCGCGGTAGGGAGTCTCGGTGAAGCAGACGCGAGCCGAGTAGGTTCCCGTGGGAGTCCAACCTCCGATCGCGGCAATGCGCCTGTGGGTGGCGGGTTGCCGCCAAGCGGTGGTCGAGGATCGCCAGTTGCCATGGCCAACCGAAATGCGATGGTCGACGCCCCCTTCGCGAAGGTGCAAATCCACGCCGCCACGAACGGGCACCAATCGAAACCGTTCCAGACGCAACGGGGCGGGCGCCAATCCCCCCGAGCCATTGGGCGTCGGTACGTTTTCAATCCGATAGGCGGCACCAATCCCCTTGACGGGAACTTCGGGTTCGGCGCGGACTCCCCCCGGAACCGGCGCGGACAAACCTGCGAGTCGGTCGCGCAAGGCGCGTTGCGCTCCCTTGTCCTCCGGAAGAGGACTTTCGCGGAAGGCAGGCAGCAGGTGCTTCCAAACCAGATTGAGTTCGGCCTGCATGTCGCCCAGACCGGCCGTCATCGCAATGGCGACATCGTGCCGCGGCAGCATCACGGCGAACTGACCGAATGCACCATCTCCCCGGAAACCGTTGTTGCGGCAGCGCCAAAATTGGTAGCCGTACCCTTGGCTCCAATCGGAGGGTTGGTCCGGGTCGCCGTTGCGGATTTGAGTCGAAGTTGCTGCATCGAACCAGTGCGCCGGAACCACCGACCGACCGTTCCACTCCCCTCGGCGCAGGACCAGTTGCGCGAAACGCGCGATGTCCTCCGTGCGGATCGCCAGCCCCCAGCCCCCCGTGTCGATGCCCTTCGGGCACCGCTCCCATGTCGCGCCCTCGATTCCCAGCGGCTCGAACAAGCGAGGGCGGAGGAAATCGAGCACGCGTTTCCCGGTGGTTCGCTGAACCAGCGCGGAAACCATGTACGTGGCGCCGGAGTTGTAGACGAAGTGGGTGCCGGGAGCGTGCTCCACGGGTTGTTCGAGGAACGCGCGGACCCAATCGCCATCGCGCCGAGCGAAAACCGCACCGAGGGTGTCCACCGAATGGCCGGTGCCCATGCGCAATAGATCCTTGATGCGCATCGCCCGTAGGTTTCGCGAGGGATTCGCCGGCGCTTCCTCCGCGAAATACCGGAGCACGGGATCCTCGACCGAGAAGAAGCCTTCGGCGGCGGCGAGGCCGGCCGCGGTGGACGTGAAACTCTTGCTCAGGGAGAAGAGCATATGGGGCTGGTCCGCGGTCCACGGCCGCCACCAGCCTTCCGCCGCCACCGCCCCTCGGCGCAGAAGTTGGAACGAATGCAGACCATCAAGTTCGCGCGAAGCCGCATCGACGAAATCGAGTATCGCTTTCGAGGAAATCCCGAGTGACTCGGGCGAGGACCGACGCAACGCGGGTACGGACATGGCGGGGATGCGTTCCCCACGCGAACCCGGCATTCCTCCCGGGTAAACGTTGCCGCGCCGAATGCCCTCAGGACTCCATAGGGTAGCGCAACCCAATCTGCCGACGAACCTCGTCGAGCGCGCGCATCACGGCGAGCGTGTCTTCGAGGGGCATGATCGGAGACTCCGTCAACCCGGCGCGAAGACACTCGGCGACGTGCATGGCTTCGAACTGGAATCCTTCGCCTTCGTGCTCGAACGCCACGGTCTCCGCCGTTCCCCCCGCATGGATCGTGTATCGCTTCGGCCGCCACCACGGACTCTCGACCTCGATGCGCCCCTCGGTGCCGAGGATGGTCGTGGTGAACGGAGTCGTGACCTGGATCGAGGTGCTTGCCATGGCGATTTCCCCGCCGTTGAACCCCAGCACGATCCCGACATTCTCATCGACGCCACTGTGTCCGAGCACGCCAATCGCCTTCACATCGGTGGGGTTGCCGAAGAGCATCTGCGAAAGCGAAATCGGATAGATCCCGACGTCCATGAGGCCGCCCCCCGCGAGCGCGGGATTGAACAACCGACCATTCGCGTCGTAACCCGATAGCCGCCCATCCGGCTGGAGTTGTCCCGCGCGGTATCCAAAATCGCAGTAGGCCATCCGCGGGGTCCCGATCGCGCCCTCGGCGATCCGCGCGACAATCGAGCGCCACACCGGGAAGCAGCGGCTCCAGACCCCTTCCATCAGGAAAAGTCCTTTCGCCCGTGCCAAAGCGATCACTTCCTCCGCCTCGCCGACATTGACCGTGAACGGCTTTTCGCACAGGACCGGCTTCCCTGCCTCCAAGGCGAGCAGGGCATGCTCGCGGTGGAAGTTGTGCGGAGTCGCCACGTAGATAAGGTCCACCTCGGGATCGTTCACCAAATCGCGATACGCGCTCGCACCCGTATGTCGCGTCGGAACATCGAACTTCGATGCGTACGCACCCGCCTTTTCGGAGTCGCGGGAGGCGATGGCCTGGATGCGATGGTCCGGCAGGCGGGCGACATCCGTGCCGAGCCGATTCGCGATCGATCCGCATCCGAGCATGCCCCAGCGCAACGGTGTCGTGTCAGCCATCGATGAATCCTTCCTGGCGGGCCGGTTTCGGCCATCAACCGATCAACGCTGGGATGGTACCGCCGCACCCCGCATCCGACAATCGTCAATCTTGCGTATGGTTCGCCGCGGCGGCATCCGATACGCTCGGTCCATGCACCGCTGGCTGTCGGCCGTCTGTATCTTCCTCGGCCTCTGCCTTTCCGCCGTGCTGCTGCGTCCCCCATCCGCCTGGAGGGCGTTGGTCCTGATCGACACCGAAACCCTTGCGGGCCGTCAGCCCATCGGCCGAAGCCTGATCGAACTCGGGCTCGAACCCGATGACTTCCCGGCCACTGCCCTCTTCCCTCCGCCACCGCGCGTCGCTTCGCGTCCTGTCCTGCAGTCCAACGATCCTGCGATTCGGCTCGCCCGTGTCCTTCGCGAGCCACGTGACGTCCAATGGGCGGAACTCTCCGCTCTGGCGGCGTCGAATCCGGATTCCGCCCCGCTCCAAGCGGCGCTTTGTCGGCACGCTTGGGTCCCGATCGGGCCCTTGCGCCTCGGTCGCGAGTGGGAAATCGACCCAAAGGCACGCAACCGGTCGAGGCGTCCGCCGGTCGAAACCGCCGACGTGGACCGACTTTTGGTCGCCGCCGACCTCGGCTCACGACGGGAGCCCGACAACGCCTTCTTTCCGACCATGGCGGCGGTGGCGTGTCTTGCCGCCCATCGCGATGCCGAGGCCCGGGCATGGCTGCTCCGTGCGGCAACCGGCACCTTCTGGAACGAACATCTCGACTACGAGGTGGACGGTACGGTGGCCGAGGTGCGGGCCCGAGGAGGCGATCGTACCCTAGGCCCGCTCCGGGCCGCGCGACAAGCCGCCATCCTGTACGGCTACTACTCGGAGTTCCGGCAAGCGGCCCGGCTTTGGGTCTCGCAAGCCGACCGAAGCGAAGCAACCGGCGACGTGGCCACGGCAATGGCACTCCGACGGACCCTGCACCGGATCGGAGCGACCCTGCGCATTCACGGCCCGACCCTGATCGCGAACCTCGTGGGTTCGGCGGTGGAAGGTATCGCCCGACACGCGTCGAGACCATCCTCCGACGACTCGGTGCACCATTCGCGACGGCCGGATACCACTCCGGATCGATGCCTAGCTTGGTTCGAGCGCCACAAGGATGCCACCACGGTCCAGCGCTGGCGGTCCACCGAGCCGGCCGCGAAGGCGATACGCAATATCGTCGAATCGGGCATCGATATCGGTCCCTACGCATTCTCGAGTTCCGCCCTTGCCATCGCCGCGACGGCCCAACGCTGGGCGGCACTCGCCTCCTGGATTTGGTTGGCGATCGTCGCCACGATAGCAGTGCTATTCGGGCGCATCCAAAGCGATCCTGGCCGCCGGTGGAGTTTCGTAATCGGGACCACCTTGGCCCTCGCCACCGGAGCCGTGTTGCTGCGCAATGCCGGCGGCGGTTTGCGCGACCTGATCGCAACGGCGGGGCTTATCGAGGGGCTCCAGTCCGTCGATGGGAATGGTGTCGGCCAAGGCAATTGGCTTGCATCCATGCGACGCGACATCGGGGCTACCGTGTTGCTGGCAGCGGTGCCGATCGCCGTGTGCATGGTGTCTGGAGCCGTCGCGCTGGCGGGCGGGCAGCGATTTCCTCGTGTGCTCGCCCTCGCCGCGGCCGTCGCTTCCCTGCTTCCCGCCGGGGCCTATCTCGCGCGCCTTCCCGCCGATAGTCATGCGGAGGCCGAAACCACCATTGCCTTGAACGAGGTCGTCACCCGCGAAGGTCCGTACATCGCCTCGAAACTGGGCGTCGCGTGGCCCGACCCATGATTCCGTGGTCGCAAAGTCCTCGACGGTAACCGCCGTGGTTCCAGCGCACGCCCGCTTGCCGTATTCCGCGAAGGAACCGATCCACTTGAACGAGGCCTCGCGTCAAGCGGATTTGAGTTCCGGGAACGACGACATGGCGTGAATCGGTTTGCGCAACCGACGAAACTGGTCGACGATCTCACCGCACATCGCGAACGCGCGATCGGGACACAATTGGGGCCCTGCTGGAATCGCCAATGTCGATGCGGCGGCGCGATCGGTTTGTGGCAACGCGGCGTTTGCGGCGGAACCAATATGCCGATGGCAGGGCGGCGTGAAATACGCTCGGCATCCGATCCCTCGCGTGCCGAGGGAGGCAATCAAGGCGTCCCGGATTGCGGCATCG
>JBJTRZ010000513.1:0-2096 GCA_046076415.1 Armatimonadota bacterium | reverse complement strand
AGGTTCCGCGGATCTGGATGGACTTGCCACGTTCGACCGTCGCTCCCGTCAACCAAACCTCCTCTGGCAGGCGGTCGCCCACATGCACGACGATGTCGCCGAGCGGTTGGGCGATGTCGAATGCCCGGGAAAGGGCTGCCGCGGTCTTCGAGGTCCGTTCCGCCTCCGCTTGGCGCGCTTTGCGAATCGATCTCAATTTGCCCAGATTGCGCGCCCACGTGCCTTCGCCGCGGCGAGCGATCGCCTGTTCGGAATCGCGGATATCCCAGACGAGTACGAGCACGAGCAGCGCGGCGGCGACGAGCAACGCGCCGAATCGGGTTCGCCCCGCGACCCGCCGACGTTCCCGTGCGGCGCGGTCCTCCTGCGGCTCGAGATTCATCTCGGGGAGCCGGTGCAGTGCGCGCACCAGTCCACCTTCGCGGGAAATGTCCACGATTGGCAGCGCCGACACGCCAGCCGTGGCCAAGGTTCGCGCGATTTCGCGGCTCGTGTCGGCATCGGGATCCGCCGTACGGCTGGTGCGGAGCACGCCACCTTCCACAACATCGTGGGTGGGGGATCCCATCCACGTGTCGACCACCAAGCCCGCGCCGTCGCGGCAGACGGAATGCGCCGCGAAGGCCACCGGAGCGATGCGCTTCGGAGTCAGCCCCGCCGCCGTCAGATCCGCGGCGAGTTGACGCAAATCCGATTTGCGCACCAGTGCGAGCAACGTCAACGTGCCCTCGGCGTCGGAGAAATCCGTTTGCACGAAATCGAAGTCGACCGCATCGGCAGGCAGCGCGGAATGCTGGGACAGTTGCGCCGTGATCAACCGGCGCAGATCGTCGCGTCCCGCGCGAGGCAATCGCAGAACCTTGACCAGTGCATGGGTGCGGGCGATGCCGACCAGCACCTGGCGTGGGGCGTCCCCCGGCACCGACGTTCGCAGCGAGTCGCCTTCACCCCCGGTGCTGTTTTGGGGATTCCACCAACGAACATGATCCGGAGACCATTCGACATGCAGGTCCGCCCCTGCGTTTCGGCTCAAGGATTCCCTCCGATGCCATTGGTGCCCGACCATCCCCACCATGCGGGCGTACCAAGATCGGGCGTGGGAGCCCATCCGAGCACGCGTGTCCGCCCGTCGCGAACCCCCACGATGGCTTCGGCGGACAGGGTCACGGCGCCCGATCGTCCTTGGGCGCGGACCAGCCAGGTATCCCCGCCGAGGGTCACCCGATCCGCGATGCGCGCGAGCTCCGGACCGTCGAGTCCGGGCACCGTGCCGAGTTCGCCCAGCGTCGCGAATCCCGGCGATTGGCGGGAAACGACTGCGGAGGCGATATCGGAAGTCAGCCCCAAGGTTTCAAGCACGGTTTGCGATGCGGTGTTCACGTTGACAAGGCCTTCCACGCGTTGCGTGGCGACGGCGGTCGCGCCGTCGAGGATGCGCTGTTGCACATCCGGAGTGACGCCCGGAGCGAGCAGAAGTTCACGGAGGTTGTTGTAGGGACCCCCCTGGGCCACGCGGATCGCCGTTTGGAGGTTGAGGCCAAATTGCACCAGGACATTCGCGGAGAGGTTGGCGACATTGATGTTGACGCGATTGGTGCCTTGGGCCGTGGTGTTCGGAGCGCCGGAACCCACGGTGAGCAACGCCGCGATCGGCAAGGGGTTCCCATCGGCATCCGTGGGCACCGAGGCGGTGGTTTGGACTTCATCGACGAGGCCGTACAGGTTTCGCGGCGTCCAGCCTTTCACCAGCAACAATTCCGACACGGTTCGGAACGGTGCCCGGGCGGCCTGATAGTCCGTTTCGAGGGAGGTGTAGTACTCGTCCTTGGCACCGCTGGACCTTGGCACGGTGCCGCCTTCCCGCCAGTCGAGCAGGCTGTCGGACTGCTCCGATTCGATGGGAAGCAGCGCCAATTGATCCGCGGTTACGGAATTGATGTCGATCAAGGAACCAGCGTCGACGATCTGCAGGCGATACGTGGCGCCATCGAGTTCGAACTCCTCGTCGCCCGACGAACCCAAGGTCGCCCATTCGTCCTCGAGGCTGAGGCGGTTCGTGTCGGCGGTCTCCACGGCGGCCACGGCGCGGAGGAGAG
>JBJTRZ010000512.1:0-1538 GCA_046076415.1 Armatimonadota bacterium | reverse complement strand
CAGGTGTTTCCCCAGGGGCAACCGGTAGATCACCACGTTGAGGAACGAGCCGACAATGGCGCCGTAGCCGAAGACGATCGGGTACCAGAACCAGTCGGGGAGCGGCGGCCAGACGAAGTCGTTCATCGTGGAAATACTCGGCGCCGGGGCCGGCGCGGTGCATGCCGGACAGGAAAAGACCCCCGGAATTTCTCCCGGGGGCCCGGAATGGGACGGCGATTACTCGCCTTCGTCGCCGCCGCCACCGGAGAGACCTTGGATGAGGCCCACCAGCGGGAGGAACATCGCGATGACGATATATCCGACCGTCACGCCGAGGAAAACGATGAGGAGGGGTTCGATCGCCGCGGTGAGCGATGCGATCGCCGCGTCCACTTCGCCATCGTAGAAGTCGGCGATCTTCGAGAGCATCGTGTCGAGCGAACCGGATTCCTGCCCGATGGCGACCATCTGAATGACCATCGGCGGGAACATCTTCGACTTGCGCAGCGGCTCGGAAATCACGTCTCCTTCCCGAACACGCGCTCTGGCATCGAGGATCGCGTCGGAGAGGATGTCGTTGGCCACCGAACCGGCAACCGTTTCGAGCGATTGCAGGATCGGAACGCCGGAGGTCAACAGCGTGGCAAGGGTCCGGGAGAACCGCGCCAACGCGACCTTGTGGTTGAGCTTGCCAAAGACCGGCATTTTCAATTTGATCAAGTCGAAGAAGCGCCGCCCCGTCTTGGTCCGGCCGAACATCTTCGACGCCATCCAGCACACGACTCCGATGATCGCGACCAAGTAGAACTTCTGGACCATGAAATCGGAGAAAACCATCAGCGATGCGGTCATCGCCGGGAAGTCCTCCTTCTTCAGGCCGAGGTCGAGGAACATCTTGAGGAATTGGGGCACGATGTAGATCGTGAGGAACATCACGATCCCCAGCGCGACCACCGACACCAGGATCGGGTAGGTCAACGCGGACTCCACCTTGCGCCGCAGTTCGGCGTCCTGTTCAAGGAACGTCGACAAGCGCTGTAGGGATTCCTCGAGCACACCACCGACCTCCCCCGCTCGGATGAGACCGATGAAGAGGTTGGAGAACGTGGAGGGATACTTGCCCATCGCCTTGGAGAGCATGTTTCCCGCTTCGACCTCGGACCGGAGGTCGGAAATGATGCGGCGCAGCTTCGGGCTCGACGACTGGTCGGAAAGCACGTCGAGGCAACGTACCAGCGACACGCCCGCGTCGATCATGGTCGAGAACTGGCGGCAAAAGATCGAGAGTTCGTGGAGCTTCACCCGCTGGAAGCGGTCCATGAACGTCGGTTGGTTGGCGGCGGCCGCACCGGTCTTCGCCTTGGCCTTGGCCGGCTGGACCTTCTGGACCGTGTAACCGGATTCGGCCAAGCGCTGGCGCAGCTCGCCGGGGTTGGCCGCCTCGGACGTGCCCGTCAGGGTCTTTCCATCCGGCGCCTTCGCGGTGTAGGTGAATGCAGGCATGCCTCGAAGCCTTCCTCCCGGACCCCGCGCGCGGGGTTCCGATCTTCTATCGG
>JBJTRZ010000511.1:0-3834 GCA_046076415.1 Armatimonadota bacterium | reverse complement strand
CCTTGAACGACGCGTCGGGCGAGGCTTGGTAGGAAACCTCGGCCAGCGTCAAACGCGTATTGAAATATTTCCGCTGGGCCATCCACTGCGTGGACACGCGCTTTCCATCGTTCGAGCGCGCAAGCAACTCCGCGGTGTGGAAGAAATCGTATCGTTGCTGGTTGAGATCCGGGCGCAGCTGGGAACGCGCATCCAGATGGACTTCGAAGTCGAAAGTGCGATTCTGGGCTTGGGCCGATGCCCCCAGGAACGTCGCAACGGCAAGCAGTATCGCCCGGGTTCCGGTCCACCCCGTGATACGATGCGCTGGGAGGCGCGCATGGGAACGGGAGCCGCTGTTGCGGGTTGTTTGTTTCTTTTCCATCTTCTGGAACCGGTTGTATCCGATTTCTCCGGGCGCGTCTTGTTCGCGGATCGCCGACCGGCCCGCGACGCCGTGGTCGTTCTGGAAGGCGGGCCGGCCGCGCCCCCGATGAAGGACGCGGTCATGGACCAACGCGCCAAGGCCTTTATTCCGCACGTGATGGTCGTCACCAGGGGAACCACCGTTTCGTTCCCCAACAACGACGTCATTTTGCACAATGTCTTCGCGCAATTCGAAGCGAAGAAGTTCGATCTTGGACTGTACCCCCAAGGCGCGACCGTGCGGCAAACCTTCGACAAGGAAGGCATCGTTGCGATCCGGTGCAACATCCACTCCCGGATGAGCGCTTACCTGTACGTCACCTCGAGTCCGTACCATGCGGTCGCCGACAAGGACGGACGTTTCCAAGTTTCGGGAGTGCGACCCGGCACCTACCGGATCCGGCTCTGGCATGAAAGCGGAAACGAGTTCTCCGGCACGGTCTCCGTGGATGCGGGGCCGGCGGCCAAGGATTGGATCCTCCCGAACCGCTGACGATGCGACCGTCCATCGGGTTTCGATTCGGCCTTTTCTTCGCCTCCGCGATCGCGGCGGTCGCGATCGTCACGTTCGCCACCGTCACTTGGTTCGCCGCACGCCATACGGAGGAACAAGCCAAACGGGCGGTCGCCACCGCCGCGTCGGTGTTGGGACAGTTTCTACCCGAACGGTGCGAATCGCTTGCCGCGCGGTGTCGCATGATCGCGGAAGGGCCGGGAATCGGCCCGCTGGTGCTTTCGGGCGATGCGGCGACCATCGAGGACTATTTGCAGGACCAATTACCCGCTCTTGGAGGCAGTGGTGCCGTGTTGGTGGATGTGCGCGGGACGCCACTGGGAACCAGCGACCCGGCGCGGTACCGCGACTGGCGACCGGACGGACGATTGCCTTCCGACATCGAAGGTATCGGTATCGTCGAAGTGCGCGGATCCGCCGAGATGGGGGTTTCCGTTCCCATTTTCGATCCGGTGACCCGCGTGCGGCAGGGGAGTTTGGTAGCGTTCCAGCGCATCGACGATGGTATTGCTCGCGAGCTTGCGGGAATCATCGCTGCGGATGTCTTCCTTAGCTACATGGGGCGACGCATCGCCTCGTGCCACGGCAACCATCCTCCGGACCTATTGGTCGAGACACAGATGGTCCGGATGCGCGAGGGAACCACGCCGCTCCTCGTTGGCGTGGGCTTCCCGCGCAGTCGATTGTTCGCGGGCCTCGACGCGCAACGCGCGGTTTTGGCGATCCTCTTTTTGGCGCTGCTTGCCGTGGGTTGCTTCATGGCTTACCGGTTCTCGCGTACCTTCACCCGACCGGTCGAGGCGGTGATCGATGCGGGGCGATTGGTTCGGCAAGGCATATGGCCCGATCCCATTCGTGTCACGCGCGACGACGAATTGGGCCTGTTGCAGTCGGTCTTCAACGAAATGACCGACACGCTGAGCAAAAATCAGAAGGTCTCGATCCAGGCCTTGGCGGCGACGGTCGACGCCCGTGACAAGTACACGGCGGGGCATTCCGAACGTGTGGCCGCTCAAGCGCGTCGCCTGGCCCACGCGGTGGGATTGCCCGCCGAGGCGGTGGAGAGGATCCATACGGTTGGAACGCTCCATGACATCGGCAAGTTGTCGCTCCCGGATGCGATCCTGCTCAAAGACGGTCCGTTGACATCCGATGAACGCCTGCAAATGCAGCAGCACCCGGTGCGCAGCGAGGAGATTGTGCGCACTATTCCCTCGCTTCAGGAAACTTTGCCGGGGATTCGTCACCACCACGAACGGTGGGACGGGCGGGGATATCCGGACGGTCTGGTTGGGGAGGGGATCCCGCTCGACGCGCGCATCGTGACGATCGCGGATGCCTTCGATGCGCTGACCACGGACCGTCCCTACCGTCCTGCCCGATCCATCGACGAAGCGCTGGAAGTGATCGCCTTGGAATCGGGTCGCCAATTCGATCCCCGGTTGGTGCGGGCATTCCTGACGCTTTGGCCATCCGGGCCGGTCGTGGATCTCACCTGATCCAAGTCGCCGGGACCATCAAGGTTCCCGTTCGCGTTCCAATAAAAAAGGGCTGGTCCGGTTGGACCAGCCCTTCTGTCGTTGAACGACCTACTTGTCGGAAACTCCCTTGCCGAGCGCGGCCTGGGCCGCCGCGAGGCGGGCGATCGGCACCCGGTAGGGCGAGCAGCTCACGTAATCGAGGCCGATCTTGTGGCAGAACTTCACGGAGCTCGGTTCGCCTCCATGTTCGCCGCAAATGCCGAGCTTGATGTCGGGCCGAACCGTCTTCGCCTTGGAAATCGCGATTTCCATGAGCTGTCCGACGCCGGTCTGATCGATCGATTCGAACGGATCGCCGGGAAGGATCTTTTGTTCGACGTAGGGCTTGAGGAAGCGGTCCGAGTCGTCGCGGGAGAAACCGAACGTCATCTGCGTGAGGTCGTTGGTCCCGAAGCTGAAGAAGCTGGCTTCGGCGGCGATTTCATCGGCGGTGAGGGCTCCACGGGGAACTTCGATCATGGTTCCGAAGCTGTAGTCCACGGACGCGCCTTGCTCCTCGACCACATTGGCGGCCGTCGCTTCGAGGCGTTCGCGTACGAACCGGAGTTCGTTGACATGACCGACCAGCGGGATCATGATCTCCGGCCGGGCCGTTCCGCCCGCCTTGACCACCTGCGCGGCTCCTTCGAGAATGGCGCGCGTCTGCATCTCCACGATCTGCGGGAAGACAATGGAGAGGCGGCACCCCCGGAGGCCCATCATCGGGTTGATCTCATGCATCGACTCGATGGCCGCCAGCAAGGACGCCTTTTCCGCGACGGTGGCGCCGGTGGCCCCGTGGTCCAGAAGCTCGCGCAGCTCGGCGGCGACTTCCCCGGCGTGGGGGAGGAACTCATGGAGCGGCGGGTCGATCAGGCGGATGGTGGCCGGTCGACCGCCAAGCGCCTCGAAGATACCCTTGAAGTCCTCGCGCTGGAAAACCAGCAACTCGTCGAGGGCACGTTGTCGCTCGTCATCGTTCTTGGCGAGGATCATGCGCTGGACAACCGGGCGGCGCTCCCCCTCGAAGAACATGTGTTCCGTCCGGCAAAGCCCGATGCCTTCGGCTCCGAGCTCGATGGCGAGGCGGGTGTCCTTGGGCGTGTCGGCATTGGTGCGCACGCCGAACTTGCCACGGAATTCGTCGGCCCACGCCATGTATTCGCCGAAATCCCCGGTCAAGGTGGCTTCCTCGACGGGAACTTGACCTTCGATCACCTCTCCGGCGGAGCCGTTGAGGGAGATGTAGTCGCCTTCCTTGATCACCTGTCCCGTGGCGTGCACGATGAAGGAACTCGCCGAGACCGAGATTTCGGAGCAACCGGCTACGGTCGGAATTCCGAATCCGCGGGCCACCAGCGCGGCGTGGCTGGTCATGCCACCCCGCTCGGTGAG
>JBJTRZ010000510.1:0-2364 GCA_046076415.1 Armatimonadota bacterium | reverse complement strand
TTGCACACCGGCGACATCGGGACCCTCGATGCCGACGGCTACCTCAAGATCACCGACCGCAAAAAGGACATCATCGTCCTTGCCAACGGCAAGAACGTATCACCGCTTCCCATCGAATCCACCCTCAAGGCCTCCCCCCTGTTGCAGGAGGGCGTGCTGATCGGCGACAAGCAGAACACCATCACCGCCCTTGTCGTGCCGGCGATGGACAAACTCGGTGAATGGGCCAAATCGGAGGGTCTGAAGTTCGCGGACCCCGACGCCCTGATCGCGTTGCCCGAGGCCAAACGTCGAATCAAGCAGGAGATCGATGCCCATTCCAAGGCGCTCGCCGATTTCGAGAAAATCAAACGCTTCACGCTGATCAATGCGACGTTCACGATCGACGGCGGCGAACTGACTCCGACGCTCAAGATCAAACGCAAGGTGATCGCGCAGAAATTCGCCAAGGAGATCGCGGAGATGCGAGGCGAATCGGAGTGACCAACGGGCCCTTTCCGGGATTCGCGGACCGAACCGGATGGTATGTCCGCACCGGGGCCTACTGGTTCGCCGTCAGTTTCAAGTGGTTCGTCCTGTTCCTCCTGCAGCCGTTCCAAATCGCGGCGGTGGTGCCCGGGGGACAGCGCAACGGCGTCTGGGGAGCCATTGTCGCCATCGGCGCCATCGAGGCGATGATCGGCCCGGCGGTGGTCGGGTGGCTCTCGGATCGAACCCGAACCCGTTGGGGCAGGCGCAAGCCGTTTCTTTTGGCCGGCGCGATCGGCACCAGCATTGCGTTGCTGCTGCTCTCGCAGGCGCGTTCGCTGCCGGCGATGGCCTTCGCGTACCTGCTCGTGCAACTCACCGACGATCTGGCGACGGGTCCCTATTCGAGCTTCGTACCGGAATCGGTGCCGGAGGAGCACCGGGGCAAGGCGAGCGGCGTGCTCGGGATGCTCCAACTGGCCGCCCAAATCGTGGCCGTGGGCGTTGGTCTGGCGCTCGGGGATGTTTCCAAGGTGTACTGGGTCGCCGCGGGCATCAACCTCCTGTGCGCGGCGACGACATTGCTTGCGCTGCCCCCGGATCCGGCGCCGACGGGCGAGGCGAAGCCCGCCCGCCTCCGTTTGGAGGATTGGACAGGGCCGTTCCGCAACCCGGACTTTCGCTGGACATGGATCACGCGGTTCCTGGTGGCCTTCGGCTTCTACCTGATCCTGATTTACGTTTCGAATTACCTTTCCGACCGCGTTCCGAATCTGATCCTGCTCGGGTTCGATCTCAAGGAACCCTCCCGGGCCGCCTTGGTGGCGGCGGTCGCGATCGCGATCACCGGGGCGATCGGCGCGGTGGCCGCGGGAAAGTGGACCGACCGTAGCCGAAAGCGGGTCATACGGGCAAGCGGTTGGGTGATGGCCGCCACGATCGTGCCCTTCGCCCTGGTGCCCAATTTGAACGTCATGGTCGGGTGCGCGCTGCTGTTCGGATTCGGGTACGGTGCCTACCAGACCGCCTCCTGGGCAATCGCCTCCGACGTGCTTCCGGACCCCGAGGCGGCCGCCAAGGACATGGGCATCTGGCAGGCGTCGGTGGCCACCCCGCAGGTGCTGCATCTGCTGCTCGGCCGAATGGTCGATGCGGGCAATCGCCTTGGCGGAGGGATCGGCTACACCATGGCGTTCCTGATCGCCGCGGCCGCATTCCTCGTGGGTTGCCTGCGCGTGGATCGCGTGCGCGGCAGCCGCTGAGCCGCCCGGCACGGCGCCGTCAGACCGATTTGGTCATCCAACCGCCCTTGCGCCAAGCGGTCCATGTCAACACCGCCCCGAGCACCGGCGTGGCCGCCAGCGCCGCCCACGCTCCGCGCGCGCCGAAGCCCCACGCCTGCAACGCGAGATAGACCAGTGCGAGGCGCACTCCCATGGTCGCAAACGTGATTGTTCGCGGAATCCGGGTCTCCCCCGCACCGTTGAGCGCGCCGGAGAGCACGATACCGATCGCGGCGAACGGCTCCACCCAGCACACGGTCCGCAGGTAATCGACCACCAAAGCGTGGGCGGCGATGGAAACGGGATCGGACTTTGGAAAGAAGATACGGGCGATTTCCGGCGCCGCGATCGCGAACAGGGCCGCCGCACCGCACATCGCGGCGGCCGCCTGGAGGGCGGAGGTTCTTGCGGCGTGCCGGGCCCGCTGCGGATTGCCGGCTCCGAGATTCTGGCTGACAAAGGCCGCCGCCGCGCCCGAATAGGCGTTCCCGGGCAGGATCGCAAGCGACTCGATCAGGAATCCAACCCCATAGGCGGCGGACACCGCCGGTCCCGCGCCCGTGCGCAAAAGCATCGCCTGAATGCCGAGTCCGGTTACGGTCGCGACCCCCTG
>JBJTRZ010000509.1:0-5987 GCA_046076415.1 Armatimonadota bacterium | reverse complement strand
GGTCCGACACGTTCGATCCCAGCTCCTTCAGATATTGACCCGCGCTGGGTCTCCCCGGCTCACCCTGGACCCGGGAAACCTTTTCCCATCACTTCCGCCGCGCCGGTGAAGAACACAAACGCGTCGGGATCGATTTCGCGGATCCGCGCTCGCAGGCGGGCGAGCTCCGGCGGCGCGACCAATGTCAGCAGCACCGTGCGCGGGGCGCCCGTGTAGCCACCCTCCGCCGGGATCACCGTCAGGCCCCGATCGATCTCCCGAAGCACGAGTTCGCGGATCGCGGCGGGTTGCGCGGTCACGATCCACGCCGCACGCGCATCCGCGAACCCCGACAACACCGCGTCGATGGTCTGACGCATGGTCCACCCGGCCACCAAGCCGTACAGTGCCGTCTCGATTCCGAAGAGCCCCGAGCCTGCCGCCAGCACCAACGCGTCGAGGAGCAGCAGCGCCGTGCTGCGTTTGATCGGCAGCCATCGCGCCACGAATTGCGCCACGATGGTGAAGCCGCCCACGGAGCCGCCTCCGCGAAACACCAGGCCCACGCCCAGCCCGTAGAGGGCTCCCCCGAACACCGCCGCGAGCAACGGATTCGCCGTGACCGTGGGGGCTCCCCGACCCAGCAGCACCATGCTTGGCAGCAGCAACGAACCAAGTATGCCCCGCCAACCGGAACCGGGCCCCAGCACGCGGAACGAGAGCACAAGCAACGGAATGTTGATTCCCCATTGGAACCACGCCGGCTCCCATCCCGTGGCGCGCTCCGCCAACGTGGAAAGCCCGACCACGCCGCCGGTCACCAGATGATTGCCGTTGAGGAAGAGTCGGAACCCCGCGGCCATCGCGAGGCATCCCGCGACAATCCATGCGATGTCTCCGCCGAGGGGTGCGCGGCTCCCCGCACCTTGCCTCGCCGGCATCATCCCGCCAGTCCCGCGTCGTGCTCCGGCAATTTGAGGTGCGTCACCTCTCCGATCCGACGCGCCAGGGTTCGGGAAAAGAGGGCGCTGCCCAGCACCAAGGTGCACCGGTTCCGTTCGGGATTGTAGAACGCGTCGACGACATGGGCATCGGGTGGGATCGGATCGAGGCCCACGGGCTCGCCGGTCGAGAGTCGTCGCAGCAACTCCAACAAATCCGCCGGCGAAAACAGCCAGCCTTCCCATTGGGCCTGCGGCCCTGGATCCGGGGGCGGGGGGAGCGGCGCGGGAGCGATGGCTTCGCCGTCGCCCAGCGAGAGGAGCAGTTCCTCCCAATCGCCCGCCACCGATTGCCCGTCGTCCTCCACGCGCGTCGGTTCGAAGAACGCGCTTTCGAGCACGACGACGAAGCAACCGCGTTCGGTGTCGAAGCCTCCGTCGCGCGCCACGGTGTCGGGTGGAAGCTCGGGAACGGCGACGGGCTCGCCGTCGGCCGCGAAGCGCAACAGTTTGAGCAGATCGACGGGATGGATGAGCAAGGTCTGCCACCGCTCGGTGCGGGCCGTGCTCATGCCGTGCGTGCCTTTGAAATGGACTGGGAGTCGACCATCGGGTGCATCCTACCCCGCTCCGCCTCAGAGCGCGCGGGCGAGGAACCCACCATCCACCGCGATGCACGTTCCCGACACGTGGCGTGCCGCGGGCAGGCAAAGGAACGCCACGGTGGCCGCGACGTCCTCGGGGTCCGCGATGCGACGATTCGGGGTTGCGGCAAGGATGCGACTGGACCAGTCCGGATCCTCGAGGATCGGCTGCGCCAATGGCGTGCGCGTGTACCACGGGTTCACCGAGTTGACCCGGATACCGTCGGTGGCCCATTCCACGGCGAGGTAGCGCGTGAGCTGGTCGAGCGCCGCCTTGGTCATTGCGTATGGTGCGCCGGAGCCGACGTAGCCGGTGCCGGCAACCGAACCCACCTGAACGATGGCGCCTTGCCCGGAGCGTGCCAGCCACGGGTGGGCGGCGCGGGCGAGCGCCCAAGGGGTGCGTAGATTGGTGGCGAACAACAAATCGTAGGCGTCGTCCGGGTACGGCACGCTCGGGCGACGAACATTGGTGCCGGCGTTGTTGACCAGGATATCGATTCGGCCCAGGCGGTCGGCGGCCTGCTCCACCACGTGGGAAGCCTCCTCCGGCCGCGACAAGTCGCCCACAATATGGAAGTCGCCTTCGGGTTCCGCCGGCGGGTTGCGCGCCACCGTGGCGACCGTGGCGCCCAGTCGGCGCAGTTCGCGCACGATCGCCAGGCCGATTCCCTTCGTGCCTCCCGTCACCAGCGCCGTGCGCCCGTCGAGACGCCACCGATCGATTCCCGTTTGCTCCATGGCTCCGTTGTACCAGCCGCAGGGCACCGAACACCGCCGCGGGGAGGAGGAGGCGGACGCGGGGCCGAACCACCCTTCGTGAACGTTCGCCGCCGTATCCCCGAGCTTCTCGCCACCAGCGCCGTCGTGCTTGCCGCCGGATGCGGTGGCATGGTTCCCTCCTCGTCCTCGGGCGGTGTCGCGTTGCGGGTTCGATGGCCCGAAACGACGCGATTGGTGCCCGAAGCGTCGCGGAGCGTGGGGATCACCGTGCGCGACGCAGGCGGCTTCCAGACATTCCGCGTGGCGAACCGGCCCACTTCCGGGGGCTATTCGACGTTGGTCTTCGTGGGACTCGCCCCGGGACCCGTCGACTACACCGCCACGGCGTTCCCGGACGTGGACGCCCAAGGTGTCGCCGTGGCTGGGGCGACCGGACGGGTCACCCTTGTCGCGGGCCAGCGCACCGATGTTCGTCTCGACCTCGCTAGCACGATCGACCGGATCGAAATCGCCCCGACCGAAACCACGCTGCGTGTGGGGGAGACGCGCACGTTCGTGGCGACCGCGCGCAATGCGGGCGGCGACATCGTGCCGACCACGGCCTCGAAGGTGCTTTGGTCCAGTTCGGATACCCGGGTGGCGCGCGTCGATGCCACCGGACTCGTCACCGCGATCGCCGCGGGGTCCACGCGCATCATCTTCAAGGACACCGAGAGCGGCAAACAGGAAAGCGCCCTGCTGGTCGTGGAGCCCTGACCGACCCGGTCAGAATTGCAGCGCGCGCCGGCGCATCGCCACCGATTGCAGCAACCCGATCGCCGACAGGCTGGTCCAGGCGGCCGATCCACCTTGGCTCACCAAAGGCAGGGGGACGCCCGCCACGGGCAGGATGCCGCAGTTCATTCCGACATTGACGAAGATGTGGAACCCGAACAGGGTCGTGACACCCACGGCGATAAGTCGTCCCTGGGCGTCCTCCGATTCCGCCGCGATCATCAAACCGCGCACCAGGACCAAGCCGTAGAGCGCGAGCAGCGCAACGGAACCAAGGAAGCCGGTCTCCTCGGCAATGACGGTGAAGATGAAATCGGTGTGGTTTTCCGGCACCCACGAGCCCCGATTTTGAATGCCCTTCCCGAGGCCTTGCCCGGTTGCTTCGCCACCCCCAACGGCCGCGAGCGCCTGGTCGATTTGGTAGCCCTTGCGCTGTTTGTCCACCTTCAGGCCAAGCAGGATCAAGACGCGATCCTTTTGGTATTGACGGACCACACCGGTATTCCAGAGGACGGAAAAGACGACCGCGCCCGCCACCAGTATCGCGCCCAAATGCCGCAGGTCGGCGCCGGCGGTGAAGGCCATGGCGAACCAAATCGCCGCAAACACGAGGGCGGTTGTCAAGTCCGGTTGCGCCGCCACCAGCGCCATGGGCATCAACGCGTGGCCGAGGGTGCGCAGCAGGACGGGGAATTCCCGGATTCGGCCCCCCACCGACCGCAGCATGCTCGACAGCGTGAGCACCAGCGCCACTTTGGCGAACTCGGAGGGTTGCAACTTGAACCCCATCGGAAGGGGAATCCAACGGGTCGCGCCCTTGGTTTCCTCGCCACGGAAGAAAACGGTCACCACCAGCAACAGCAGCAACGCGGCCGCGTGGATGAACGGCGCGTATTTGTTGGACGTGGAATAGTCGAGCGCCGCGCAGAACACCATCAACCCCAGCCCGATCCCGATCAGGCCCGCCTGTTTGAGCACCACGGACGTGCCCCGCGGCGATTGCGCCGTCGCCGACCAGAGGAAGAGGAGCCCCGCGACCAGCAGGACCGCGACCGCGATGGCCAGGATCCAGTCCACGTTCTTGCGATAGCGGGGATCGACCCGGGGGATGGGCATGGCGGGGCAGGAACCGTCGTGAACGGCGCCGAAGGAGCCGATATGCACCCACCATGTCGTCCTCGAAACCGGATTCCGATCGGCGTGGCGGTGCTGGGCGCGCTCTGGACGATTATACCGCCGGCCCTCGCGGGCGAACCTCCGGCGGTCGTGCGCCGCACCGCCGCGTCCGGGGTCCGGGTGGCCGTGCTCCCAAAGCCCGAGAGCCCTCTGGTTGCCATCGAACTGCGCGTGCGTGCCGGCAGCATCGAAGGACCCGCTGGCGCGGCCCACGCGCTCGAGCATCTGGTGTTCAAAGGCACCACCGGCCGGGTTCCGGGTGAAATCGACGCGTTGATGGAGCGGCTCGGTGGCGAGATCGAGGCACGGACCTACCGGGATGCCACCCGCTTTTCGGTCGTGCTTCCCAAAGCCGCTTGGCGCGACGGGCTTTCCTTGCTTTCGGAACTGGTGCTCAGGCCGGTGCTGCGCCCCGAGGACTGGGACGCCGAAAAGCCGATCATCGACGAAGAGCGGGCGTGGTCCGCGGCCGACGTTGGTCTCTCGACCACCCAAGTCCTCTTCGAGACGCTCTACGCCGATGTTCCCGACATCGCGGCATCGCCGGTGGGCGACGCCAAGGAGACCGGAGCGTTGGATGTGGCGGTTTTGCAAGGGCTGCACCGCGGGTGGTATCGCGGCCCCCGTATCAGCGTCGTCCTTTCCGGCGCGCTCGAACCGGAGGAGGCGGTGTCCGCGGCCGAGGCGTTCTTCGCCGGGACGAAAGCCACCGAGGAGCATCGACCACTCGCCAAACGCGCGCCGTTGGCGCGTTCGACCAAACCCTCCGGGCCGATCGCGCCCTCGGCGGTGCTTGCGGTGGGGTGGCGCGTCGATGGGCCCGATGTCGATTCCGGCGCACTGGCGGCGATCGCCGCCCAATGGTTGGCCGACGAGCAAGCCGGCCCATTTTCGGAGCTGCTCGCCGGCGACTCCGCACCCGCGGCGGCCGTCGCCGTGGAGCGCCTTCCGCAACGCGACTCCACCCTGGTGGTCGCCCGTTTCATTGCGCGTCCCGGTCGTGAATCCGTGCTCGCCGAGCGGTTGGAAAACGTATTGGGGACCGCGTTCGCGAACATCGGCGACGCGGCGCTCGCCGGTGCTCGCCACGCGGCGGCCGCACGCTGGGATGGGGACGCCGCGGCGGTGGTGGCGGGGGGGCGATTGATCGGCCTTTACGAGGGACTGGATCGTCCCGGAGACGAGCGCTTGGTGCGACTTGCGATCGACAAAGCGACCGATGACACCGTTCGGAAGTTTCTGGCGCGGCTGGGCTCCGATATTCCCAAGGCGGTCGTTTCCGCTCGGGCGGGGAAACCATGATGCGTCTCGACGACGGAGCGGTCCGACTCGACAATGGGGCACGGCTCGTGGTGCTCGAGGATTCCAAGGCCCCGCAGGTCGCCATGGCCGTGGCCGTGCGGGCCGGTGTTCTCGAGGAAGGTCCCGTTGCCGGACTCTCGGCGCTGGTCGTACGTGCGATGGGACGGGAGTCCGACACGCGCAGCGCGGTCCTGTTTCGCGCGGATGCCGAGGGGAGCGGTGCCTTCGGCGTGGACGGCGACCGCCAACTGGCGGTGGCGTGGGTGGTTGCGGAGCCCGATCCGGTGGACGTTGCCCGCGCCGCTCGCCTGCTCCTGCTCGACACGATCGCGCGTCCCGTGCTCAGCGCCGAGGGTTTGGCGCTTGCCCGGCGACGGCTTGCGCGGGAGCAGGCCATCGGCGCCGTTTCCTGGATCGACGGCCTTGCACGGCGCGCGCGCCGCCGAGC
>JBJTRZ010000508.1:0-2050 GCA_046076415.1 Armatimonadota bacterium | reverse complement strand
GCGCCGGTGAAGACGCCGGTTTTGGGACGGTTTTCCGCGGTGCGGTCCTGTTCGGTGGACGTGGCGGCCGCCGCGACATAGGCGTCGACGGCGGGTCGTTGCTCGTCGGTGGCGATGCGATCGACGAGGGGGTGTTCGGGGGCCAGGACCAGGAACGTGGCTCCCCAGAGCGTGTCGGGTCGCGTGGTGAAGACGGTGACGACCTCGGGGCCGCGTCCTTCCACGGTGAAGTCGACTTCCGCCCCTTCGCTGCGTCCGATCCAGTCGCGTTGCTGGGTTTTGACACCCTCGGGCCAGTCGATGCGCTCGAGGCCTTCGATGAGGCGATCCGCGTAGCGCGTTATGGCAAGTTTCCACTGGGGGAGCGGCTTTTGCCGCACGGGTCCGCCGCAGCGCCAGCAGCAGCCGTTGACCACCTCTTCGTTGGCGAGCACCGTGTTTTCGTTTTCGCACCAGTTGACCGGGGCGAAATCGCGGTAGGCGAGGCCGCGTTCGAGCAGCTCGAGGAAGATCCACTGGTTCCAGCGGTAGTAGGCCGGGTCGGTGGAATTGATCTCGCGCGACCAGTCGTAGGAGACCCCGAGGATTTCCAATTGACGTTTGTAGGTTTCGGCGAGGATGGGGACGACCTGCTTGGGGTTGACTCCGCGGGCGATGGCGTCCTGTTCGGCCGGTTGTCCGAACGCGTCCCATCCCATGGGATTGAGGACGTTTTTGCCGCGCATGGACTGGAACCGCGCCACGACACCTCCGGGAACGTAGTTTTTGCAGTGTCCGACGTGGAGTCCGGACCCGGAGGGATACGGGAACATCACCAGGACGTAGTACTTTTCGCGCGGGTCGTCGTCGACGGCGCGATGGAGATCCTCGGTGGTCCAGCGGGCGCGCCACTCGGCTTCGATGGCGCGGAACGGGTACCGGTCGTTGTCCTCGGGAACTGGAACGATCATGGCGGTGCAGGACAGTATATCGTCCGGCGCCCGCGCGGATTTGCGGTGGAAATTCCGTTGAGCCCCCTGAATCCTACGGGGTTCCCTGCCGAGAATACCGGTACGGAAGGTGCGGATGACGATGCGAGAACGCGTTCCCGAGACGGTCGTGCAACGTTGGTTGCTGGAGTATGCCAGGCGCCGTGATCGCGGCGCCGCGGGTCGATCCCGGGGCGATATGCCGCTGGACGAACTGCGGGGGAAGATCGCCGATGCGATGGGGCCCCTGGTGGAATCCTGCGCGCGTCGCTTCCAGGCCTCGGGCGAACCCGTCGAGGATTTGGTCCAGGAAGGCTTTCTCGGTTTGTTGTCGGCGCTGGAGCATTGGGATCCGGCCCGCGGGGTCAAGTTCAGCACCTACGCCGTGCATTTCATCGGTGGGTCGATCCGGCATTTTCTGCGCGATCGATGCCGTCCGATCCGGGAACCCGCCCGGGTCCATGCCATGGCACGTCGCGTCGAGGAAGTTACCGTCGAACTCACGCAGAGTCTCGACCGTGCTCCGCGTGCCGACGAGGTCGCGGCGGTGCTCGCGGTGACGGAGGAGGAGGTCGGCGAGGCCATTGGATCGCGCGGGCGCCGGCACGCCGCTTCGATCGAGTCCGACGACGAGGGTTTGGGGATCGACGCTCCGGACGATGGTTTGCCGGTGGCTCGCCTCGTGGAGGATCGGGTGATTCTCGAGCGTGCCCTCGCGGTGCTCAAGCCGCGCGAGCAGGAAGTGATCTACGAGTGCTACTTCCGCGATTTGAGTCAAGTCGAGGTGGCCAAGAAGATCGGTGTCTCGGCGAACTACGTTTCGGTCACGCTGCGCCGCGCGACGGACCGTTTGCGTCGCGTGTGCATGGAGTCGGAGATTCGCGATTCCGAAAGTCGGCGCGAAGGGCGCCTGGTGGATCCCGAGACCGGCTTGTACGACCGGGGTCAGGTCCACGCGCGCATCGTGGAGGGCGTGTCCCGCGCGGCTCGGGAATCGGAGCCGTTCGGTTTGGTGGCGGTGCGACTCTGCGGCATGCCGGAGTCCGGTCGCGGAAGGGCGGCGGTGCTTGCCGCGTGCGGAC
>JBJTRZ010000507.1:0-2068 GCA_046076415.1 Armatimonadota bacterium | reverse complement strand
CTGTGCCGCAAGGTTCACGTTGAACGGGGATCGCGCCAGTCCCAACCGTCCGATGACCTCCGCACTTCCAACTCCGTAACCGACGCGGAGACCGGCGAGCCCATACAGTTTGGAGAAGGTGCGCAGCCCGATCACCGGCGCTCCGGCACGAATGTAATCCACCGCTCGCGGGAAGTCGTCGTCCTCGACATAGTCGATGTACGCTTCGTCGAGCACCAGCCAAGCGCGCGCGGGAAGTTTCTCGAGCAGGTGATCGACATCGGCCTTCGTCACCACGGATCCCGTGGGATTGTGCGGATTCGCGACGAAAACGAGCCGGGTCCGTTCGGTGAACGCGGCGGCCATCGCCGCCGCGTCGTGCCGCAATCCGTCGGATGTGAGCGGGATTCCGATCCGTTTCGCGCCGGCGAGCGTCGCGGCGGACTCGTAGAGCACGAACGTTGGCTCGCCGGTCACCACTTCGTCCCCGGGTTCGAGGAACGTCAAACCGAGGAGATGGATGATTTCATCCGAGCCGTTGCCGAAGATCAGTTGTTCGGGTGCGACTCCAAGTTTGCGGCACACGGCGGCGCGCAATGCGTGGCACGCACCGTCGGGGTACAGGTGCAAGGAGGGCAAAGCGCTTGCGAGGGCCGCAAGTGCGGCGGGCGACGGCCCCAGCGGGTTTTCGTTCGAGGCGAGTTTGACGATCTCACCCTCGATCCCCAATTCACGCTTGACTTCCTCGATGGGCTTGCCTGGTTGGTACGGCTTCAACGAGGCGATGCGCGAGGAGACGTCGAGGCGGTTCACGCGGCGATTCTACCACGCGGCTCCGGCCGATCAGGCCGTGTCGGAAGCGCCAAAAACCCGGCGGAGCAGGTCGCGCGCGACCTCGGTGCCTATCCACCATTGCATCGGATTTCGCGCATCCGGGACCAGGCCCATGGCCTCGAGGAACATCGGATCGGCGCTCTTGAACAAGGTGATGGACATATCGCGCGGCAGTTCGACCAAACCGTCGACAAGGGCTTCGGGGTCGACGTTTTCACGCCAAAGATGCTCGGCAACGATTCGGGCGAGCATCGCCAACCCAACGCCCGTGATCGCGCGATCCTCGGCGCCGTGCCGCAGGTCCGGAGCGGTCTCGAAGGTGACGTCTCGATGCCAATCGGAATCCGGTCCTCCGAGATAAAGAAGCCCCGCGACACGACCGCCCTCGCCATCCACCACGCACTTGAGCAGGTCCTGTGGCGTGTCGCCATCGAGGTACGCCGCGAAAATATCGTGGAACAACCATTCGCGGGTCCCCGAGAACACCTCGTGTTCCTTGGACGTGCAGGGAATGAAACGAAGGGAAACACGGCCCGCCCCCGATCGCGCATGGTAATGCAGCCGGTCCGGGTGATCGCTTGCGGCGGACCCTTTGGGGTAGCGGTTTCGCTCCACCATGTGCCGTGCCTTTTCGACGAACTCGGAGGGCACCGTGTCCTTGCCGAGCATCAATATGCGGCGGTCCATCGCGGCGAGCGTCGCGGCGAGCGTGCGGTCGAAATAATTGGTGAAAACAATGATGGGCGCATGGCGGAGATGGGGAGACCTGCGGATATCCCGGTGGATCAACAACAGGGTTTCCTGCAATTCGCCGGTGGCCCCCGGCGCCTGCCAGGCGTAATCGTTTCCCCGGCCGGGCATTCGGTCGAGCACGATCAAATCGGGCTGCGCGGCGTGGTAGCCCGCCACAAGTTCGCTCGTGGTCGTGGTTTCGACCACGCGGAACCCGTTTTCCCGAAGTTCCTCCCACCAGTCCTGCATTTCCGACGTTTCATCGTCGAACACCAACACGAGATCCGACATCCGTTCAACTCCATCCCGATCGGGGGTGCGCACGAGGGCGCGGTTTCGCAGAGGCGAGCGAGCGGGGCAGCAGCAAGGTGATTTCGGTGGGGTCGCCGTTGCGGGTCACCGCCACCTCTCCTCCGTGGAGGCGCACCACCTCGCGCACCACCCAAAGTCCGAGTCCGAGCCCGCCGACCAGGTCGTTCACGTGCTCGGGGCCGCGAACCCCTTCCTCGAAGATGCTCTTTTC
>JBJTRZ010000506.1:0-16828 GCA_046076415.1 Armatimonadota bacterium | reverse complement strand
GGCACCGGCGGATCATCGGGGTGCAGGCCGATGCGCACGCCGGCGCGCTCCGCCGCGGGGACGGCGCCCGCCATCAAGCGGGTGAAGGTTTCCCAGATTTCATCCTCCCCGTATTTGCGGTTGTGGGAGTCGGGATAGGTCAGGGCCACCTCGAGGTCGAACTCGCGGGTGGGGATGCTGCCGCGCGTTCGCCCCACCGATGTCTGGTAGTAGGGCAGCATCTTGATGTTGGCCATGTGGGCGTAGGTGGTGTAGCCGATGCCCGCCTTGCCCAGATTCCCGAGGTAGTCCACATACTGCTCGACTTTTTGTTCGAACCCGGGCAGCCCGAGCACCATGGTCGGATCGCAGTGCAGGTCGAGGATTCCGACGTTCCACAAACGGATGCCGCGAAGTTCGAGGCGCTCCCGCATGCGGAGCATGGTTTCGAGGTTGGCATCGGCGAGGGTGGTCCAGATCGACGCGCATTCGATGCCCATTCGATTGAAGAAGTCGAGTTCGGCGTCGGTGATGGCCGGCGACATGCGGTCGCCGATTTTGATTCCGGGGAGCGTGGGCAGTCCCATGGCGGTGTTTCCTCAGGGGGCGAAGGGTCAGTAGTGGACGGAGTTCCATCCGGTGTCGACGAAGGTGCGGAGGGCGGCGTGTTCGGCGGCGGCGACCGGGGCGAAGGCGCGGAACATGGCGGAGGCGCCGAGCAGTTTGGTGAGCCGCTCGGGAAGGGTTTGGGTGTCGGGCGCGAGGATTTCGGCCACCGCTCGGATGCTGGTGCGCACCGCGTCCGCTTCGGCGCTTCGCAGCGCGCCGAGAGCAATGTCGACATCGCGCGCAAGGTCCGTCGCGGCGCCCGGGTCGGGCTTCGGAGCACCGAGCAGGCTTTCCCAGCGCTCCAGATGCGGCGCCAGACGATCGGCGGCGGCCCGATCGCCCAGGTGGATACGGCAGGCGTCGCGGATCCTGCGGCTGGTCGGATCGTCCGGCCGGGTCAGCGTTCGCAGCCCGATCAGCGTGGAGAGTTCCTTGGGCGCCGGGTTGAGCGCGTGCACGAGGGCACCGTCGACGCGCTTCGCCCGCAATCGCGTCGTGGTTTCCTCGAAGTATCTGGTCAGGGGATGGAAGAAAACGAAGGGTGTTTCCACGTTTGCGGAAAACTGGAATCCATGCGCCTGGAAGCCCCGTGCCTTGGCTTCCTCGAGGAACGCATCGTCGCCTTCCGCCGAATCCACCACGACCGGGCGCGCACGTTCGCGACGCGCCGCCACGCGATCGAGTAGTTCCTCGCCGAAAGGCCGCTTCAAGATGCGCTCCCAAGCCCAGACCGGCCACAGGCTGATCTCGACGCGGGCCCGCGGGCTCGCCCGCCGCACCACCCGCTCCGCCAAATCGATTTGGCGAAGCAGCGGGGCGCACAGGTCGGCGCGGCACCGATCGCAAACGCAGCCCCCGGGATCGTAGAACCACAACTGGTAGGCGTCGCATTCCCGGAACCAGTTCCATTCATGGGTCAGGAACGCTTCGATCAAGGGCCAGGTGGCGTCGCGGGAAGGGCAGAGGCATGGGAAGCCGTGGTCGACATATTCGATCTCGGCGTGCAGGCGCGGATGCGCGTCGAAGATCGGCCTCGGCACGAAGGTCGGGGCCATGAGGAACACGGTTCGGAGTCCGCGCCGGCGCGCCCGTCGGATCATCGTTTGAAGTCGTTCGTGCAGGCGGCGGTTGTCGGCGCGGCGCTCCGGGGCGCAGGCGAAATCGGAAAGCACGTCCTGCCACACGTGGAAGTGCAGCGTGGTCGCACCGGCGCGCCGGATTCGGTCGAGATATGTTTCCCAACGCGCATCGCTCCAGTCGTGCACGGTGATTCCGGGGACGGGCGCGCCGATATTGAGGTAGACCCCGCGATCGCGCACCGCGGGAGGCTGTGTTCCGTGGGCGGTGCCGAGGTTCAGCGAACGTGCTCCGCGGGGTCGGCGGGACGAAGGCGTCCCGCGAGACGATCGAGGATGACCGCCGGCGATTCGGCAAGCGCGAATCGCGGGTTGGTCCGGGGACGCACCGTCGCCAGCCGTGCCTGCGCGTCGGCGCGCGTGGAGATGCCGCACGGGAGCGCGGGCATGCGATCCACCTCCGGGAGTTTCCTTTGCCAGTTTCCGTCGTTCTCGATCCAGCGCAGCACGTCGGCGAGCGCGCGGGCACCCGCCTTGGAGTCCGCGATCGCCCCCGCGTATTCGTCGATCACGCGGGTGGGAGTGGCGGAGGGGTCCTTCACCATGCGTCCGAACGCGTAGGTGTTGAGGGCGCGCGGCTTGTGTCCCGCGTTGCTCCAGTTGCCGACCACCGCATCGACTCCGGTGCGTCGCAGCCGCGCGATTTGGCGGTGGATGGTGCGGGTCTCGATCTGCACCGCTCGTCCGCTGGGGCCCTGGTCGCCGTCGTCGGCCTCGTCGAGCAGGAAATACGGCCAGGCCCAAACTTCCGGCGCACCCCGCCCCCGCAACGCACGCACATCGGCGCCGCTCGGGAAATCCGGTGGTTCGATGCCGGCGGCGCGGAGGTGGCGCAGCGCGAGGGGGCGGTACATGGTGTGCCCGGGCACCTCGACCCCCACGCCGCGGAGTCCGGAGGGATGCTCCAGCAACATTTGGCGCGACATCCGGGTCTCGTGCATCCACCAATCGGGGGTCTCGCAGGAGGTTCCGGGGTGTCCCCAGTAGGCGATGGCCCACGGATTGAGATGGAACGCGGCCCCGGGCGCCTCGCGGGACACCACCGATCGCACTTCCCTGGAAAAATCCTGAAAATCGTCGACGGTGCGCGGGCCGAACGATGCTCCGATGGCCCCGCCGGGGTCGCCGGCGAGCAGGGTGAACGTTTCGCAGGCGCGGAGGGCGCGCACGGCACGTGCCAGCGACGCCATGCGCGCCCCGCGGGCAACCGGGTCGCGGGGATCGAAGAGCACCCCCATGCCGGTGGGTTCGTCGGGAGCCGGGCCGCGCCACTGGGCGATATTGGAAAAGAGGATCATTCCCACGCGGAATCCGGCGGCGTGGGCGGAGTCGACCTCCCGCGCGAACGTCGCATAGTGCTCGTCCAACCGGTCGTCGCGCTTGGCCCAGTGCGTGTCGCAGAATTGCAACGTTTCGATGCCGCAGGCCTTCCAGAACGCGTGCTGGTCGGGGTGGTCGCGCCAGACGTAGAGGACGGATTTCATGGCAGGGATCTTCCGGGCATCGTTACCGACCGTTTGACCGCACCAGGGGCGCCACGCCTCCGATGCGTCCTTCGCGGATCCATTCGAGTCGGCGGCGCAGGCGGGGAAGTGCGCTCGACGGCGGTTCCGGCAGCGGGAAACCAGCCGCCTCGGACGGACGCACCGTCGCCCATTCCGCCAGGGCATCGTCGGCGGTCCGGACCGATCCGGTGTCGAAGGCGGGTAGGCGGTGCCTGGGGGGGAGGCTGTGTTCCCAATTCGAATGGTTCTCGATGAATCGGAGCACGCGGGAGAGCGCGGCACGGGTGGAGGGGGTCGCGAGGCGCGCGGCCCACTGGTCGAGCGCGGTTTCCGGTGCGAGGCGCGGGTCGTGGCACATGCGCGCGAACGTCCAAATATTGGCGGCCTCGGCCTGCACGTAGGTGGCGTTCGCCACCAGACCGTCGAGCCCGAGGCGCCGACCCGCATCCACCACGGCGCGCAGGTACCGCGATTCAAACTGGGTCTGCCCGCCCGAGGCGACATTGTTCGGGGTGATGAACCCGTCGTCGATTTCGTCGACCAGGAAGTACGGCCAACCGAGGATCGGCGACGTCTTGCGCGCCTTGAGTCGGGCGACGGTTTCGGGGTCGGGATAGGGGACCGGCTGGGTGCCGGCTTCCTCGTGGGCGGCGAGGGCCAGCGAACGGTAATGATCGTCCATGGGGAACGACACGCCGCAGCGGGGGCCGAGCAGCCCGGGTTCGTCGACCACCTGCCTCGCGAGCGTTGTTTGTCCGCGCCAGAAGTCGACCGAGAACGGCGAGGGGAACCCCTTCCATTCGGCGATGGCCCAGAGGTTGACGGCGAAGCGGGCCCGCGGGGCGTCGGCATGGACGATGTCCTCCACGCGGCGGGCGAAGGCGATGCAATCGGCGACGGTGCTGCGGCCTTCGGGGTCGCCGCCGGGATCGCCGGCGAAGAAGACGAATCCATCGGCGTGGGAGAGCCGGCGCACGGATTCGCGGATGTGTTCGAGTCGTTCGGCGAGCAGGGTTTTGTCGAGGGCGCTGAAGGTTCCCGGGTTGCCCGAGGGACCGGGCCCGCGCCACTGACGCATTCCGGCCAGGATCAGCACCCAGGTTTGGAAACCACGGGATTTCGCGATGTGGATGGATTCGCCGAGCTCGGCGTGGTAGGCCGGAAGGCCATCGACATGGTGATGGAAACCAATGTCGCAGTACTCGAGGTAGCGGTACCCCGCCGATTTCCAGAATTCCAGAAAATGGAAATTCCGCGCATCGGGGGGTTGGGCGTAGAGCCCCGCGAGGAACGATCGGCTCATTTGCCGTGCTCCCAGTATTCCTTGGCGAAGGCGATCAAGCGGTCCGCGCACGCCTCGACCAGCACCCGGCCCTTTTCCGCCGTCGAGCCGTGCGGATCGCCGAGGAGGCCGGTTTTGCTTGGATGGTAATTCCAGGTGGACCAAAACACCTTCGTGGAGCCGATGAAGTTGTCGCCCGCCATGAAATCCGTGTGGTAGGTCACGTGGTCGACATCGGTGTACCGATCCTCGTGCACGGGATAGCCGTAATGCAGCATCACCGAGGTTTCGTCCTCGCCTCCGTGGATGCTGCTGCCCGCCTCGCCCGTGCGGACCGCGTTGTATTCCGCGGCTCCCAAATAGAGGAAGTTGGCCACCGCCGGATAGACGCCGTGGTCGTCGGCGACCTCGCGCGCCACCACCCGCAGGAGTTCGGTGTGGTGGCCGTGCCCATTGAGGATGAGGATCTTGTCGAAGCCCATCTCGCAAAGCGAGCCCACGATTTCACGCATCATGTCCATCACGGTCCGGGTCCGCATCCGGATCGTGCCCGGCCAGCGCTGCATTTCGGTGGCGCTGTAGCCGGTCCAAATGGCGGGGAGGCGCAGGAAGGGAAGATCGGTGCGCTCGGCCAGCTTGGCGGCGAAATCGTCGACGAAACTTTGGGTGATGAACAGGTCGGTGCCGGTCGGCAGGTGGTCGCCGTGCTCCTCGATCGTGCCGATCCCCATCACCAGCAAGGGGCGCTGCTCGAGTCGTTCGCGGATTTCGGGAGACGTCAGGTATTCGAAGCGGTTTTCCATGATTCAGCTTTCCAAGAGGTTGCGATCGAGGATGCGGGCCACGCCGACGAGGCCGGGATGCGCGAGCGGGCAGGGTTCCAGGCGAACGCCGGCCGCCGCACCCAGCGTTTCCAGCCACACCGCGCTGCGCGAGAGGCCACCCCCGGCGCCGATCCGGGCCGGAGTCGGGTCGCCTCCGAGCACGTCCGCGAGGAGGCGCGTGAACGCGGCCGCGTAGGTGTCGAGGAGCGCCCGGGCGATGTCTTCGCGCCGGGTTCCCACGACGAGTCCCCGCAGATCGAGGCGGCCGGACCCGGTGGGAACGGCGATTGGAACGTTCGGGCCGGGTCGCGCCTTGCCCGCGTCGGCGAGCAAACGTCGGGTGCCTCCCGTCGGGTGGAGCCAGCGCGCCACGCCGTCGAGCAGGTTGGCGCACTCGTTCTCCACCGCCATGTGGAACCAGGTCCCGGGCCATGGGCCGATGCCCACGATCTCGGCGTCGGAGCGCGGGGTCACCGGATGGTCCAACAAACGATGCACGACCATCGCGGTCCCGAAATTCGCCGTGGCGTGCCCGGCACCGTCCGCGCCGGCGCCCACCGCCGCGCACGTTTGATCATTGCCGCAGGGCGATACCGGGACTTCCGGGAGATCCAGTGCACGGGCCATGGCGGGGGTCAGGCGGCGTGCCGCGCTCCCCGGCGGCGCAAGCGGGGAAAGTTGGTCGGGCCCGAGCCCGGCCAGTTGCAGGGCCTCCCCGCACCAGTACCCGGAGCGGATGTCGAGCAGCCCACCCATGCCTTGGATCATCGTGTCGCCCAGCGGCGCGCCGGTGAGTTCGCGAACGATCCACTCCGGCAAAAGCAGATAGCGATCGGCGGGAGCGGATGCGCGTCGCCGGCGCATGGCCTTGGGGAGCAGTTGGAGGGGCGAGGGCTGCGCGAATCCCGACCTGCCGGCGAAATCCGGCAAGGCCGCGGCTGCGGCGGCGGCTTCGGCGACGGCTCCCGCCTCGGTCCAGGCCAGGAACGGTTCGATCGGGTTCCCGTGTGCGTCGCACGCGGCGAATGTCTGGGCCTGCGAACTGATTCCGATGGCCGCGACGGTGCGCCCCGCGGCGTGGGCGGCCCGGGCGGCGGCCCTGAGCACGCGAAGCGCGGCGCGTCGGTAGCGCTCCGGTGGGCAGGTCACCCGGCCGTCGGGCGTGGCGTCGAGCGCGTAGCGCGCGGTCGCCACGGGTCCGCACCATCCGGCGGCATCGACCGGGGCGGCCTTGAACGCGGTGGTGCCCAGATCGAGCGCCAACACGCACGGAGAGTTCACGCGTCCACCACGATCCGTCCTCCCGACTCCGCGGAGCGGGCCGCCGCGGCGAGCACCTTTTCGATTTCGATGCCCCGGGCCAGGGATGGCTCGAAGGGACGCTCGTGGTGCAGGGTGTCGAGGAAGGTGTAGGCGCAGTGGAGATGGCCCCGCAGCCACCCGATGGTCGCCTTCGGCGCCGGGAACGTGGCGGGGGCTTCGTAGCGCTGGACGCAGTGGATGCGCTTGAAACCCGAAGTTCCCCCGAGCGGTTGCTCCGGGTCGGCCAAATCGAACCAGTCCAGATAGTTGGGATCCATCAGGTTGAAGCGCACGGCTCCGCGCGTGCCGTGGATCTCGAAGCGCAGCTCGTCCTGGGTGCCCGTCGCGATCTTGCTCGCCTCGATGGTGCCGAGCGCGCCGCCCGCGAGCGCCACCGACATCAATGTCATGTCGTCGCCCTCCTGCACCGCCATCGTCCCCGGGTCCTAGAGCGAGGGGCGCAGCCGGTGGAGGATGCGTTGCCGGGCATGGATGTCGACCACCGGACGATCGATCAGCCAGGTGATCAGGTCCACGGCGTGCGAACCCAGGTCGTAGAGGACGCCGCCTCCGTGGTCGCGGCGATCCTTCCACGCCATGCGCCGGCCGGCGGGAACATTGCCCGAGTGCAGGTATTCGCAACGGAAGCAGATGATTTCGCCGAGGTCGCCCGCGGCGATCATTTGGCGCGCGCGCTGCGTGGCTGGAAAGAACCGATTATGGAAGACCATTTGCACCGGCTCGCCGGCGGGCGCCGTGGCGGCCTCGATCGCGAGCGCTTCGGCAAGGTTTCCCGTGAGGGGCTTGTCGCAGTAGACGGCTTTGCCGCGCGCGAGCGCTCGCAGCAGCGCGTCCTTGTGCAGATGGTTCGGACTCGCGATATCCACCACGTCGATGTCGGGATCGTCGATCAAATCCTCGGCGGTCGCGTGGGTGCGGTTGAAACCGAACGCCTCCCGGGCGGCGAGGGCGGTTTCCGGCCGCGAGGTCGCCACCGCGTGGAGTTCGGCCCGCCACGGGAGGTCGGCGTAGAAGAACGGCAGCGAGCGCCAGCACCAGGCGTGGGTGCGTCCCATGTACCCCGCGCCCAGCACGCCTATCCGGTACGTCCTCACAGCACTCCCTCCCGGCCGATGCGCTTGTCCACGAAGATGTTGTCGCCGGGGATCGACGGCAACGACACCTCCAGGACGAGCGCCGGGCCGTCGTGGCCTTCGAATCCGTGCACTTGCCCCGGCGACACCTGCAGCACATCGCCCGGCGAAAGCAAGCGCCGCTCGCCGTCGAGGTCCATCGCCACCGTTCCGCGCACGATGTAGAACGTCTCGTCCTTGATACGGTGGTGGTGGTCCGGGCAGCGTTGCCCCTCCCGCACGAAGAGGAACTTTCCGCAGTACCGGTTGGTCGTGTCGTTGACGATCCACCATTCGGTTTCGCCGATGCGATCGAAGTCGTGCAGTCCGAAATGCAGCGGGAGCGGCTCCCCGGGGGGCATGGCGAGTCCCCAGCCCGCGATGGTCGCGAGGGCGTCCGCGATCGCGGCGGCGCGCTCGGCACCTTGGACTTCGAAATCGTTGGTCCAATCGACGTCAGACAACTCCGAGCTCCTGTTCCACCTCTGCGATCGCCTCCTCGAGGATGTCCATGCCCTTGCCCGCCACGGCCTCGTCCATGATGATCGGAGGCGACAGACGCAGGATGTGCCCGGCGGGAATCCACGCCAGACCCTTCCTGAACGCGGATTGGTAGATGCGTTTGCCGGCTTCGTCGAACGGCTCCTTGGTGGCCCGGTCCTTCACGAGCTCGATGCCCATCAGGCAGCCCTTCACCCGCACGTCGCCGATGATCGGATGCGCCGCCGCCAGCGCGTCGAGACGCTTGCGGAAGAACGTTTCCAAACGGGCCGCGTTCTCGAGCAGGCCTTCCTCCTGGATCACCTCGATCGATGCCAGCGCGGCGGCGCACGCCATCGGGTTGCCGCCGTAGCTGGTGGAGGCGGAGATGGACTCGAACGATGCCTTGATTTCCTCGCGGGCGACCATGGCGGTCACCGGGAATCCGTTGCCGAAGCCCTTGCCGAGGGTGGTGATGTCGGCGACGGTGTTCCAGTGCTCCATCGCCAGGTATTTCGCGGTACGGCCCATGCCCGTGAGCACTTCGTCGGCGATCAGCAGCATTCCGTGGCGATCGCAGAAGGCGCGGAGTTTGGGCAGGAAGTCGTCGGGGGGCATGATCGATCCGGCCCAGCCTTGGATGGGCTCGATCACGAATGCGGCGACCTGGCCGGAGGTGTTGTTCTGCAGGAAATCCTCGTAGAACGCGATATAGGCGTCGCTGTCGATCGTGCCGTCGGCGGTGCGCCACAGCGGCCGGTAGGGGTTTGGCCGGGGCACCAGGAAGAATCCCTCGGCCCGCGACGCGCCGTTGGTGCGGTTCATTTTCGCGAGGCTCACGGAGTGTCCCGACTTGCCGTGGAAATCCATGGTGCAGCCGAGGAACTCATGCTTTCCGGTGAACGCCCGGGCGGCGCGCAGGGCCGCTTCGACGGCGGTGGTGCCGGAATCGTAAAGCTGGACGCCATTGACCCCGGGGGGCAGTATCTCGACCATTTTCGCGAGGAGATCGCGTTTGATCGGGGTGGTGAAGTCGTGGCAGTTCATCAATCTCCGCGCATGGGAGGCCACCGCCTCGGAGATCTTGGGATGGCAATGCCCGAGCGTCGTCACGTAGATCCCCGACGAGAAATCGAGGTAGCGGTTGCCGTCGACATCGGTCATCACCACGCCGTGCGCCGAATCGAAGCAGACGGGGTGGAGCTTCACCTGCGAGGAGAGCCCGCGGATGGTCTCGGATGCGTCGGCGTGCAGGGCGCGCGAGCGTGGCCCGGGGCTTTCGGTGCGCATGTCGGGGATGCGCGAGAAGTCGATGCCTTCGCGCCACCAGGGGGACGGGGTCGTGGTCATGGCAAGGGGCTTTCTTCGGGCAAGGAGACGGACCGGTGCGGGTCGCCGTCGGGGCGGAACGTGGGGTCTCCGGCGAGGAGGACATCCACTCCGGTGGCCCGCAGCGCGTCCACGACTTCCGGATCCGCGTCGGTGTCGGTGACGATGGTGTCGACGAGGGAAATGGGGCCGACCCGCGCGTAGGAGCACCGTCCGAGTTTGGAGGAATCGCACAGCGCGACCACGCGGCTGGCATGATCGAGGATGCGCCTTTGCCGCGCCGCCTCCGGCGCGTCGCGCTCGGTGACTCCATGCCGCGGATCCAGTGCCGCGGCACCGACGAACGCGATGTCCCAGTAGAGCATGTCGAGGGCGTCGCTGGCGAGCGAGCAGTCGGTGGCGAGCAGTTCGGGTCGGACCCGACCGCCGAGGATTTCCACGCTCACCCGGGTCTGGGTGGCGAGGTGGAGCGTGGCTTGGACGGAATTGGTCACCACGTGGAACCGCGATTCGGCGGGAATGCCGCAGGCCAGGGCGAACACCGTCGTGCCGTCGGCGAGGAAGACCGACCCGGTTTCGGGGAGCAGCGCCAGGGCGTGCCGTGCGATCGCTTCCTTGCGTTCGGAATTGGCGTGTCGAACCTCCGCGTAGGGAAGCCGGATCGGGGACGGTTCGTTGGCGAGGGCTCCGCCATGGGATCGGATGAGGCGGCCATCGGCGGCGAGTTGGTCCAGGTCGCGCCGGATGGTGTTGGCGCCCACCTCGAGGGATGCGGCGAGCTGGGCGACATTGGCCGCGCCGTGGCGCTGCACCCAGGCGAGAATGTGGCGACGGCGCTCGGAGGGGAGCGAGGGGGAGGATCGGATCGCTGTGCGCATGCCGCTCCATTGATACCAAGGAATTCCGAAAAACGATCTCCGAAAGTGTAATTCGTGGTGGAAAATGGGAGGGATTGGTGTTTTTGCTGTCGTGAGGAGAGTTCGTATGGACATCGAGGATCGCTTTGGCGACTACGACGACGCACGGTCCGTTCGCGAACGGTACGCCGAGCAGGGCTACGCAATCGTGCGGGGCGCAGTTTCCGCCGAGCGCGTCGCCGACCTCCGCCGCCACTGCGACGCCACGATCGCCGCCCATCCCGGCCTCGGGTACGCGCAAATCCATGCCAAGCCGCTGTGGTTCGAAGATCCGTTCTACGTGAACATTGCCCGCGAGACCGCCTTGGTGCGCACCGCGCAGGCCATCCTCGGACCCGATCTCGCGCTCTTCGCCGCCGGCTACATCGTCAAGGAGCCGCGCGGCGAGATGGAAATCCTCTGGCATCAGGACGGCAGCTACTGGCCGCTCGACCCGATGGAAGTGTGCACGCTCTGGCTGGCGATCACCGAGTCCGATCCGGGAAACGGATGCATGCGCGTGATTCCCGGCACCCAACACATGGATCTGCAGGCCCTGCGCGATCGCGGCGATCGACCCAATCTGCTCCAGTCCTCCATCGATGAAACCTTGGTGGACGAAACCAAGGCGGTGGATTTGGTGCTGGCTCCGGGCGATGTTTCGCTCCACCACCCCAATATCGTCCACGGCTCGAACGCCAACCATTCCGACCGCTGGCGCATCAATCTGGTGATCCGAGTCATCGCGGCCACCACCAAGGTCACCGCGCCGGATTGGCCCGGGGTTTTCCCGCTGGCGGGCACCCTCCGCGACGATGTGAACACGAACCTCCCCGATCCGACCGGGTAGGCCGCGCGACGGCAACCGATTCGGTCGAACGTGGCGGGTTCGGTGTGCCCGCGCCCGGCCCCTTCGCCCCATGCCGGAGAGGCACGCGTGGCAGGAACCCGCGTCCCCGCGACCGAACCTGACCTGCCCATGGAAGCCCGAGCCCTCCGCATCCACCCCGACGACGATGTCGCCGTCCTGCTCTCCCCCGTCCTAGCCGCCGGAACCCACGTCCACGTGGCCGGGCTGGATGTTTCCACCCGGGAATCCGTCCCCTCCGGCCACAAGATCGCCCTGCGCGCCATCGCTCCGGGGGAACCGATCCGCAAATTCGGCCAGCCGTTCGCCCTCGCCACCGCCGCGATCGCCCCCGGCGAATGGGTCCATACCCACAATGCGTCCACCGCGCTCGGCGCAAACGAGTCCTACGCCTGGCCCGGCCCGCGGCCCGGCGGCACACCCGCCCCCGGCCCCGTCCCGACGTTCCAAGGCCACCTCCGCGCCGACGGACGCGTGGGGATTCGCAACGAACTATGGGTCCTGTGCACGGTGGGCTGCATCAATCGCCGTGCCGAGGAAACCGCGCGCAGAGCCCATCGACTTCTCGCCAAGGAGTTCGGCGGACCGGTCGACGGGGTGTATGCCCACACCCATCCGTACGGTTGCGCGCAGATCGGAGGCGACCTGCAGCAGACCCGTCGCCTGCTCGCCGCACTCGCGGCCCATCCCAATTGCGGGGGCATACTGCTGATGGGGCTGGGTTGCGAGAACAACCAACTCACGGATCAAATCGCCGCCCTGCGCGTGGCCGACCCCTCGCGCATCCGGGCGTTTTCCGCCCAGGAATGCGACGACGAGATCGAGGAGGGAGTGCGGCTGCTGTCCGAACTCGCGGAGCAATGCCGGAACGACGTGCGCGTCGAAGTTCCCATTTCCAAATTGGTGCTGGGGATGAAGTGCGGCGGCAGCGACGGATTCTCGGGCCTGACCGCCAACCCCCTCGTGGGCGTGCTCGCCGATCGCCTCGCGGCGTGGGGCGGGGTTTCGGTGCTCACGGAAGTGCCCGAAATGTTCGGCGCGGAACGGCTGCTGATGGAGCGCGCCGCCGACGAACCAACGTTCCATTCCATCGAGCGGATGATCAACGATTTCAAGGACTATTTCCGCAAATACGACGAGCCGATCTCGGAAAACCCGGCACCGGGCAACAAGGCGGGCGGCATTACGACCCTCGAGGAGAAAAGCCTCGGCTGCGTGCAGAAGGGCGGCACGACGGCACCGGTCGTCGCCGTCCTCGGCTACGGCGAACCCCTGCCCACCGGCACCCCGGGCGGCATTGCCCTCGCGTACGGACCCGGTTCCGACATGGTGTCGTGCACGACGCTTGCCGCGACCGGAGCCCAAATGGTCCTTTTCACCACCGGCCGCGGGACCCCGTTCGGAACCTGTGTTCCCACCCTGAAGATCAGCACCAACTCCAGCCTTGCCCATCGCAAGCCAGACTGGATCGACTTCGATGCCGGCCCGCTCGCGGAGGAAGGCGTCTCGATCGAAACGCTCGCCGACCAGTTGCTCGAACACGTCCTCGCCGTGGCGTCCGGCCGGGAAACGACCCGCAGCGAGGAAAACGGCTGCCGCGAAATCGCCCTGTTCAAGGATGGGGTGATCAATTGAGCACGGTCCGTATCCTAAGCTTCGGCACCGGCGTGCTGCTCCGCGGGTTGCTCGCCGACGTCGCCGAGCGCGCCGGCATGCGCATCACGATGGCCAGTTCCACGCCCGCCGGCGACGCGCGGGCGCAGGCCCTCGCCGACGCCGACGGCGCGTTCACGCTCCGCGTTCGCGGCCTCGGCCCCGCGGGCGAACCCATCGACTCCGCCCGCGTCGTGCGCGCGATCGACCACGCCATCCCGTCCACCGATCCGATCGCGTTTCTCGAGACCGCCACCGACCCCGATATCGCGCTGGTGGCCAGCAACGTGAGCGAGGCCGGGTTCGTGGTGTCCGAGCCGAAGGCGAGCTCGTTCCCCGGTAGACTCGCGGCCTGGCTCCGGGCGCGCCGCGCGGCGCTGGGCACCGGCGTGGTGGTCCTGCCCTGCGAACTCATCGCCGGCAATGGATCCCGCCTGCGCGCCATGGTGCGCGAATGCGACCCCGACCCAGGGTTCAACACGTGGCTCGATGCGCACTGCCCCTTCGCCGATACGCTCGTCGATCGTATCTGCACCCAGGATCCCGCCGATCCGCTCGCCGCGTTGGTCGAACCATGGAACTTCTGGGCCATCCAGGCCCGCTGCGAAGGCGCCGTGGCCGCCCTCGCCGCCGCGGCCCCCGGCGAAGTGGTCGTCGCGCCCGATATCTCCGGCTACATGCTGCGCAAAGTGCGCATCCTCAACGGCCTGCACACCGCCATGGCGTCCATCGCCGAAGCGAAATACGGGTGCACCACGGTCCGGGAATCGCTCGAGCACCCGGAACTGGGGCCGTGGCTCGAGGATCTGCTGCGCGAGGAGATCCTCCCCGCGATTTGTCCACCGCTGGACCCCGGCGACGCCGCGTCGTTCGCGGCCGCCACGCTCGGCCGCATGCGCAATCCCTTCCTCGAACATCGCCTATCGGTCATCCGCACCGGTGCGGATGTCAAATGGGAAACCCGCCTGCGCGAAACCATGCGGTCGTTCGAGCAGCGCTTCGGACGGCCGCCGGAGCGGATCTCCGCCTGCCGCCGCGCCCACGAGGAACAGGCCGGCTGATATGCCCATCTGGCTGAAGATCACCCTCCCGATACTCGCGGTGGTGGGTTTTTTCGTGGCCAAGGTGCCCTTCGATGCGCGCCTCGCCTGGGTGTCGTCCGTGGCCATCCTCGGTTTCGCCGTCCCGGCGTTCGCCGCCGTGCTGCGCACCTGGCCCGTGCGGATTTCCCTCCCGCTGCTCGCCGGGCTTTCCGCGTTCGCCATCGGCATCGAGGCGCTCTCCATCACCACCGGCGTTCCGTACAGCCGATTCACCTATTCGGAGACGATCGGAGGGCGGCTCTTCGGGCTGGTGCCGTGGACCGTGCCATTCGCCTGGATTCCGCTGGTGGTGGGCGCGGTCGCACGCTTCCGCGGCCTCGCCGGCGCGCGGCGCGTCGCTTTTGCCGCGGCCTATCTCGTGGGGATCGATCTGTTGCTCGATCCCGCCGCGGTGCGCCTCGGCTTCTGGAAATACGTCGTGGGCTCCGCGTACTACGGGGTGCCCCTGCAGAACTTCGCCGGGTGGGTGCTCTCCGGAGGGCTCGCCGCCGGCGCGATCGGATGGGTGGGGTGCGGCCGAGCGCTGCCCGCGAGCGCCATGGACAGCCTTCTCCTGATCGTTGTTTTCTGGACCAGCGTCTGCTGCTTCGCCGGACTCTGGATCCCGGCGATCGCAGGAATCGCACTCGCCATGGATCTGGTGCGGCAACGCACGCAGGGCACGGATCGCGCCCCGCTCGGAGGGAATTAGATGGAAAACCGTTGGAACGACGCCGAATCGGCGGCGTACGCCGCTCCGCTCGCGCAAAGGGTCTACACGTCCCGCCTCCTCGGTGCGGACCCGTCGCTCGTGCTGCACGGCGGCGGAAACACATCCGTGAAGCACACCGCGGTCGACCTCATGGGGCGCACCCACGATGTCCTGTACGTGAAGGGCTCGGGGTCGGACCTCGCCACCATCGAGGAGAAGCACTTCTCGCCGGTGCGCATGGAACCGTTGCTCGAACTCGCCACCCTCGAGACCCTCTCCGATCCCGCGATGGCCCGCGAACTGCGACGCGCGTTGATGGATCCGGCGGCACCGGACCCGTCGGTGGAGGCCATCCTCCACGCGCTGCTCCCCCAGCGCTTCGTCGACCATACCCACGCCGACGCGGTGGTGTCGCTCACCAACACGCCCTCGGGCGAGCGCTGGATCCGCGAGGTCTACGGCGACCGGGTCGTCGTCATTCCCTACGTGATGCCCGGCTTCCGCCTCAGTCGCCTTTGCGCCGAGATCTTTCCGCGCGCGGCCCACGCCGGAACCCTCGGGATGATCCTGATGAACCACGGAATCTTCTCGTTCGGGGAAACCGCCCGTGAAAGCTACGATCGCATGATCTCCCTCGTCGGCGAGGCGGAGGACTTCCTCGCCGCGCGCGGTGCGTGGAACATCCCCCTCGACCCGGCGCCGCTCCCCGTCGCCCGGCGCGTCGGACCCTCGGTGGCCACGCGGCGGCGCGAGATCTCCGACGCGGCGGGGGTGCCGATGCTCCTCGCCCTCCACGACGACGACCGCACCCGCGCGTTCGCACGCCACCCCGACATCGACAGGATCGCCGGCCAGGGCCCCGCCACCCCGGACCATGTCATTCGCACGAAACGGGTGCCGCTTCTCGGAGGCGATGTCGCGGCGTACACCACCGACTACCACGCCTATTTCGAGGACAACAGCGTCAAGGTCGATGCCGATCTCACCATCCTCGATCCGGCGCCGCGCGTCGTGCTGGACCCCGAGTGGGGGCTCGCCACGGTCGGGCGCTCCGCCAAGGAAGCCGCGATCCCGCGCGACATCTACGCGCGCACCGTGGACATCATCCTGCGCTCCGAGGCCCTCGAGGAATGGAAGGCGCTGCCCCCCTTCGACATTTTCGAAGTGGAGTACTGGGACCTCGAGCAGGCGAAACTGCGCAAGCAGGGCGCGCGTCCGCCCCTCGCCGGGGAGGTCGTCCTGGTGACCGGCGCGGCATCCGGTATCGGCAACGCCTGCGTGGCCGCGTTCCGCGCCCAAGGCGCCGCAGTGGTCGCCCTCGACATCGCACCCGGTGTGGAAACGGCGCTCGTTGGTCCCGATGTGCTGGGCATCGCCTGCGACGTGACCGATGCGGACGCGGTCGGAGACGCCATAGAGCGCGGGGTTCGGCGGTTCGGGGGCATCGACATGGCGGTCCTCAACGCGGGGATATTGCTACCGTCGGCCCCGATCGCGAGCCTCGACATCGACGCATGGCGCCGGACGCAGCAGGTGAATGTGGAAGGCAACGTGGTGTTGATGCGGGCACTGCACCCGTTCCTGACCATGGCGCCGCGCAAGGGCAGGGTGGTCGTCATGGCGTCCAAGAACGTTCCCGCGCCGGGCCCCGGCATGGCCGCCTATTCGGCCTCCAAGGCCGCGCTCGCCCAACTGGCACGCGTGGCCGCGCTCGAATGGGCCGCCGACGGCATTCGCGTCAACACCCTCCATCCCAATGCCGTGTTCGACACGGGCATTTGGACCGAGGAGGTCCTCGCCAAACGCGCCGCGGCGTACGGCATGACCATCGAGGACTACAAGACGAACAACCTTCTCAAGGTGGAGGTCACCAGTCGGACCGTCGCGCAACTCGCCTGCACCCTGTGCGGGCCGTTCTTCGCCTGCACGACCGGCGCGCAGATTCCCGTGGATGGCGGGAACGATCGCGTGATCTGATCGGTTAGTTTCGGCGGGGCCGCGTTGGCGGCGGAGGAGGGAAGCCATGCTTGCAAACGGA
>JBJTRZ010000505.1:0-2779 GCA_046076415.1 Armatimonadota bacterium | reverse complement strand
CTGCTCCCGGATCGCGGCCGATCTGGGGGCCACGGCCCGGTTGCTGCGCGAACTTCCCCCGGTCGAACCGTCGGCGGACTTCGACGCACGGCTGGCCGCACGACTGGCCGATGTCGTGCTGGCGGCCCCGAAGCCCTCGTGGCGGGACCGTTGGGTGCGGCCCCGAATCCTGCGTCCCGCCCATGGCCCGGCCCCCTCGCGCGCCCTCGCGCTCGCTGCTGCGGTCTGCTTGGTCGCGGTTCCGCTGGTGCGCTTCTCGATTTCCGGCCGGCCCGAGCCCGCAGGGGTGCGAACGACCGCGTCCGAACCGGTCGCGATGGAGGATATTGTTTCCGATCATGTGCACGCGGCCTCGTCCGAGCCGCTGGGCGGTACCTCGGGCCTGTTGCTGGCTTCCACGGCGGGTGTCGCGGGGAGCACGGGGTACTGATTTGGAATTCCGCACGCGCCTTCTGATCACCGCGCTCCTGGTTGCCGTGGGCACCGCGGCGGTGCCGGCCGCGGCGCAGGAACGTGCGGACAAGCCCGCGCGCCCGGGGGATGCCCGTCGACGACCCGGGCATCGTTCGTGGGAATCGCTCGCTCCGGCCGAGCGGGAAGCACGGCGACTGCTCTTTCGTATGGTGCGCGCGGACCAACGCGTGAGCTACACGGGGCGGGAGGTCGTGGTCGTGGGCGGTCGCACCATGGAGATGCAGGTCCGTTTCGATCCGGCCCGTGGAATGCGTCGCGAATCGCTCAATCCCGCGGGTGAGTTGATCGTCGACGACCTCCGCAAATCCTGGATGGTGAGTCCTTCGCGGCGCCGAGTGATCGAAGGCGAATCGATGCTCCTCGCATTGCTGGGCCGATGGCGCGATCTTCTGCGCATATCCGGGGATACGGTACGCACGGAACGGCAAGGCGAGGACACCGTCGCCGGACGAACGGCCGAAATCCTCAGCGTCGCGCCCGCGATGGGCGCCTTGGGACCGTCGCGCCGGTTCTGGATCGACAAGGAAACCGGCCTGCGCCTCCGCTCGGAGGAGAAGGATCCCGAGGGCCGGATCGTGTCGTCCGCGTATTTCCTGTCGGTGAGTTTGGCTCCGTCCTTTGGCGAAACCGATTTCACCGCGCCCACCGTGCCGCAGGGGTTTCAGGTGGTCAAATCGCGGCGACGTTCCTTCGCGTCGTTCGACGACGCCTCCAAGGCGGGATTCGCGGCGCCGGAGCCGGGATGGTTGCCACCGGGATACCGACGTCAAAGCGTCGACGTCGGCGACAACGGACGCTGGGTTTCCGCGCACTGGGGCAATGGCCTCACGGTGGTGACCATCACGGTGATGCGGTCGGACGCGGGCATGCCGATGCCCGTGCGCTCCCTCCCCGACGGCGCCGAGCCACGTCAGAGCGACCTGCCCGGCGGGCGCAAGGGTCTGTCCTGGCGCCGCGGCGATACCGCGTTCCTGCTGATCGCACCCCTGCCCGAGGACGTCCAGCGGCGCATCGCCGATTCCGTGCGCTGAGTCGGTCCGCACTCCTTGGGTGGTACAATTCGGTCGCCGTTTCGACGGTCCGGGCGTCCCGCGATGCACCAGTCCGCCATCAATCGAACCCTCTTCCTGCTCTCAATGGTCGGCCTGATCATTTCCGGCTACCTGTGGAAGATGCACGCCACGCCCAGTCAGATTCCGTGCGTGCGGGGTGGGGGCTGGGACTGCCGCACCGTGGCGGAAAGCCCGTATTCCCAGTTTCCGATGGGATCCGGACCACCCGTGGCCGCCTGGGGCTTCGCCGGCTACCTCGCTCTCGCCGCGTTGGCGTTCCTGCGCACCCTCCCCACGTTCGCGTCCCGGGACCGTATCCTCCTCGCCGGCATCGTCGCCGGCGCTTCGTTCGCCGCGGCCGCCTCGCTCACCCTGACCTGGGTGCAATTGGTGCTGATCAAGGCCAAGTGCATCTGGTGTTTCGCCTCCGAGGCGATCGTCTTCAGTCTGCTCATCCTCTCCGTGGTCGAATCCATCGCGCGCCGCCGCCGGGGCGACGCTCTTCCAAAGCCATGAAAATCACCAGCGAAACCAAAATGCTCCTCGGCATGGCCGCCATCGTCCTTGTCGGCGGCGCCTACCTGATCTTCGGATCGAAGATTCCGCTCGGGGGCGGTGGCTCGGAAAACGAGCCGCCCAAGCGCGAGCAACGCACGATCTCGAAGGCGGAGTTCGACGAGCAACTCAAGGGCGCTCCCGTCAAGGGCAATCCGGACGCACGTTTCACCATCATCGAGTTCGCCGATTTCCAGTGCCCCACGTGCCGCAAGGCCTACGGCGCGCTGATCAAGGATTTCGGCGGCAAGCTCGACGTTCGATTCGCGTTCCGCCACTTCCCGATCGAGGAGATGCACCAATGGGCGATCCCGGCCGCGCTCGCGGTCGAGGCGGTGGGCGCGCAGGGCAAGTTCTGGGAAATGTACGCGTCGATGTTCGAGGAGGAGAAGCCCGCCTGGACCCCGGCGTACATGCGCGACCGGGCCCAGAAGCTCGGAGTCGATCTGGCCAAGTACGACGCGTTCATCACCGATCCCGAAAACACCAAGCGGATCATCGCCGCGCGCGACAAGGCGGATAAGAAGGGGATCTTCTCCACGCCGACGTTCTGGATCTACGACAAGCAAACCGGCAAGGTGTCCACGCCGGTGGCGCTCGAGATCTACAAGGTGCTGAAGGATCTGCCCGGTCTGCCGCCACCCCCGGTGCCCTCGGCGCCCGAGGGCGGCACGCCTCCCGGCGACCATTGAGCGCAG
>JBJTRZ010000504.1:0-3444 GCA_046076415.1 Armatimonadota bacterium | reverse complement strand
TGGTCGCGAACCCCACCGTCGAATGGCCATCGCCCAGCACGATCATCGGAGCGAGCCCCGCCGCTTCCAAAACCGCCGCCACGGTGACCGACAAGTCGAGGCAGTTCGCCAGTCCATCGCGCAGCACGTCGTCCGCGGTCCGCACCTTTTGGCCCGACTGCTCGAAGCTGGCCTGCAGCACCACGTACGCGATGCCCAGCGCGGCCACCGCCTCGTAACACGCCTCGGCAATGCGCTGCACGCGCTCGGCGCTCCCGGACAGCGAGCCGTCGAGGGCCCCATTGCCCGTCTTCGCCGCCAATCGTCGCGACGCGTCCCGGAGCACCGGAGCGAGTGCCGGCGAGTTGGGGGTCACGAACGCGGCGATCGACTCGGAGCCCTGGGCCATGCCCGGCCAGTGCGACGACGGGGCGATCGAAAGGGGGTGGGCCGCCGTCGCCAGCACCCGCCCATCGCCATCCTCGAGGGTGGCGTGGATCGCAATGGGACGCCGTTCGGTGGCCCCGTGGAGCAAATGCACGGGAATCCCCAGCCCCGGCACCTCGAAACCGATCCGCTCCCCGGGCTCGAGGGTGCCCAGCGAACGGCGCACCGCGGTCCGCGGATGGCCTTCGACCTCCACCACCAAAACGGCCCCGGCGATGCGCCTGGGCGAACGGATCTCCACCGATCGCACGCAGGCGAACCCACCCAGCACCAGCGCCGCGCAGGTGGTGTCGTCGGCCTCGAACACCAGATCGATGCGCGCCTCCGGTGCAGTGGACTCGGATACGGGCCGGGAAGTTTCGGATGGTTCCATGTTTCGCTGCTCGGGAGGGATCGTCCGACACGCCGTCGGGTACGGGACCGGTCGGGGGGCGGATCGGACCCACCGTGATTCTCGCCGATTCGCGCGCCATCCGCACGTCGCCGGCGCACGAAAGCCGGTCCACACTCCACTCCACGATTTGCCGGAAAAACGGAAGACGCGAACGGTCAGGCCGTCGCGCCCGTTTGGAGCCGCACCATGCCGGCATACGCCCCGCCGAGCGCCATCAGCTCGTCGTGCGTCCCCGACTCCGCCAGACCCCCTTGGTCGAACACCAGGATGCGGTCCGCGTCGCGCACCAGCGACAACCGGTGGCTGGTGATGAAGGTGGTCCGCCCGCGCATCAGTTGGGCGAGGGATTGCTGAACGATCTGCTCGGATTCGGGCTCCACCGCCGATGTTGGTTCGTCGAGCAGCAGGAGCAACGGATCGGCCAGGAACGCGCGGGCGATGGCGATGCGTTGCCGTTGCCCCCCCGAGAGTTTGACGCCGCGCTCGCCGATTTCCGTGTCGTACCCTTGCGGAAGCGCCGCGATGAACGTATGAGCGTTGGCCCGCTCCGCCGCCGCGCGCAGGGCGTCCGGTCCGGCCTGCGGGCTTCCATACCGCAGGTTGTCGGCGATCGTGCCGTTGAACAGGAACGGCTCCTGGGGCACCAACGCCATCCGCCGGCGCAACGAGGACTGCGTCACCGCGGAAATATCCATCCCGTCCACCGTGATGCGCCCCGATTCCGGGTCCCAAAACCGTAGGAGCAGGTTGAGCAACGTCGTCTTGCCCACGCCGCTCGGCCCCACGAGCGCGATGCGGCTGCCCGGCTCCACCGCGAAAGAGACACCGCGCAGCACGGGACGCTCCGGACGGTACTGGAAATGGACGTTTTCGAAGCGCACGGCGCCGGCCGTCCACGCCAGTTCGCCCGCACCCGGTCGATCCACCACCGATTCCTCGGAATCCAGAATCTCGAACACCCGATCCGCCGCCGCCCGCGCGCGCTGCAGCATTTCCGAAATCTGCGCGAGTTGGTTGATCGGCGCGAACAGGGGCCACCAGTACCCGCGGTAGGCCACCAACCCGCCCACCGTGAACTGGCCATGCAACGTCAACCATGCGCCGTAACCGATGGAAAGCAGGTTGGAAAAGAACCCGACGAAGCCCACGGCGGGAAAGAACAGGTTGCGCGCCTGGATCGCCGCGAACTGCATCGCCCGGTGCGCGTCGGTGGCCGAGCGGAACCGCGCCAATTCGTCCGCCTCGCGCGCGAAAGCCTTGATGAGGGCGAGGCCCGCGAGGTTCTCGGTCAACCGGGCCGCCACGTCGCCGAGGCGCTCCCGCGCCGCGCGGTAGATGGGTTTGACCCGCCCGTTGAAATGCTTCGTCAAAACAAACACGAAAACAATGGGTACGAGCGTGGTCAACCCAAGCCGCGGCGATAGCACGAGGAGCACGCCGGCCACGTACAGAAACGACACGGCGTTGGCGATCACCGAATCGACCCCCTGCACCGCCACTTCCTGCAGCTGGTCGATGTCGCCCATCGTGCGCGCCACCAGATCCCCCCCGCGATGCCCTGCATGCCAGGCCATCGACTGGCGCTGCAACTTCGCGTACACCGCATCGCGCAGATCCGTGGTCATTCGCTGCCCCACCCGCTCCAGAAGCACCGACCGCCACGCTCCCAGGACCGATCCGAGCGCCTGCACCCCGAACATCGCCGCGACGGCGGGAATCAACAAGTCGGCACGCCGCCCACCCACCACGTCGTCGACGATGAATTTCCACGCGATCGGGTGGAAATGGTTGGCGGGAATCGAAACCAGCAGCAAGCCGAGGCCGGCGGCGATGGAGCGGGCATGCGGGCGCAGATAGGGCCACAGCCGACGGTACAACGACGCGGCCGGACGATCGGCGAGGGACACGGGCATCCCCGATTCTACCCGAGCCATACGAACGCGATACCCGACGAAAAGGTGCGGCCCGGACCCGAGGGTCCGAGCCGCCGCTCGATCGCCGAAACCCTCCCCGCCCGCGCGGGGAGACGTCGATTACGCCAGATCGAACCGATCGGCGTCCATCACCTTGGCCCACGCCGCGACGAAGTCCTTGACGAACTTTTCCTTGGCATCCTCGCAACCATACACCTCGGCGATGCCGCGCAGCTCGGTGTTGGATCCGATGATCAGGTCGGCGCGGGTGGCGGACCATTCGACCGCTCCGGTCTTGCGGCTGACGCCCTCGAACAACGTCTTCGCGTCGTTCTCCGGCCGCCATGCGATCCCCAGATCGAGCAGGTGGACGAAGTAGTCGTTGGTGAGCGCACCGACCTTGGTGGTGAACACGCCCCGACGCGAGCCGTCGTGGTTCGTTCCCAGCACCCGCATGCCACCGAGCAGCACCGTCATCTCGGGAGCGGTCAGATTGAGCAGCTGCGCCTTGTCCACCAACCAGTGCTCCGCCTCGGCGGCCGCCTCGGGTTTGGCGTAGTTGCGGAATCCGTCGGCGGTGGGTTCGAGCACCGCGAACGACGCCGCATCGGTCTGCGCCTCCGTGGCATCTCCACGCCCCTGCGTGAACGGCACCTTGACGGCGACGCCCGCCGCCTTGGCGGCTTGCTCCACCCCGACCCCGCCCGCGAG
>JBJTRZ010000503.1:0-5555 GCA_046076415.1 Armatimonadota bacterium | reverse complement strand
GGGAGCTTTGGTCCCTGGACCCTCAGGTCCGATTGCTATCACTCGGGACGGCGAGCGCTTCGCGCCTTTGCCTCCGAGATGAGCGCCTCGGCATCCCATTCCACGAACAAGGGCTTCACCTTGCTGCGCAGGAAATGGTCGGGACAGCTGGTGCCGCGCGCCGCCAGCGCCCCCGCGTCGCGCGATCCCGCGAAGCGCAGCACCTCGGGCAACGCCACGTGGCGCCCGAGCACGGGTTTGCCCGACGCCCGTGCGAACGCGCCGCGCAGGGCCGGGAGCAGCGCCGCCGCCAATGCTTCGCGGTCCGCACGGTCCCGGATCGAACGTCCCCCGAAAAGCCCGTCGCCGCGGGCCGCGATATGCCGGAGCACGAAATCGCCGATCGCATCGAGCACCCTAACGGTGTTGACATAGCTTTCGCGCGCGGTGTCGCCCCAGGTGAAGATTCCGTGGGAGCCGAGCAGAATGCCGTCGCACCCGGGGTTTTCCGCCACCGCGCGTTCGAGCTGGAGCCCGAGTTCGAAGCCGGGCCGCTTCCAAGGCAACCAAACCAGGTGGATGCCAGTCTCGGCGCGCAGGAGTTCGAGCAGGGCCGGTCCGTTGGCGCTGGCGGCGAGGGCGATCGCCCAGTCGGGGTGCAGATGATCGACATGGCGGGCGGGCACGAACGCGTGGAGGGGGGTGTCGATCGACGGGGCCACCGCATTGCGACCAAACGCGCACAGCGGATAGAGGTCCACCATCTCGTCCTCGTGGTCGTCTCCGCGGTACCGGCCCTTGAGCGCTTCGAGCTTGTCCTGGTACAGCGTGGCGAAACCACCGCGCCCCATGGTGCCCAGGTCGCCGCCCGACCCCTTCACCCAAAGGACGGTGGCGGGAGCACCCGTGACCGGGTCCGTTGCGGTCACTTTGGCCGATGTGTTTCCGCCCCCGAAGTTGGTCAACCTCGGGTCGGATCCCAGCAGGTTGGAGCGGTAGCGCAACTGCTCCGGTTCGTCCATGGCGTCCGCCACGGTAGGGTCCCACAGGTCGGCGAGGTGCTTCAAATCCATCGGTTGCTCCCTGCCCCGGTGGGCGCGCGGTGTGCGTGCGCATACCGGTCGGCGGACTTCCGTTCGACCCCCGTACCCCCGATGCCTCCCCGGTGCGGGGCGAAGAAGTCCGAAACGGTGCCCCGCAAACGCGCGTTTCCCCTGCAAAACTTCCGTAGGGGCTCCGACAATCCCCCTGATGGATGTGGCCGCGACAACCGAGGATGCGGAGGTTCCCGATGGGGCTTGAACACCTGCCCCTCGAGGACGTGCGTCCGGCCGCCAACCAACCCCGCCGTACGTTCTACGAGGAATCGCTGCGCGAGCTCGCCACGTCGATTCGGGAACGTGGCGTGCTCGAACCCATTGTCGTGCGCCCGGCCCCCGAGGATCCGGGGCGCTACGAGATCATCATGGGCGAGCGCCATTGGCGCGCGTGCTGCCTCGCCGGCATGGGATCGATTCCCGCGATCGTGCGCGATGTGGGCGACGACGATGTGGCGGTGGACAGCCTGCTGGAGAATTTCCAGCGGGAAGACCTCAACCCGATCGAAAAGGCGCACGCCATCAAAGGCCTGCTGCAGGTCTATCCGCTGGACAAGGCGGCGCGCGCGCTGGGCGTGAGCGAAACCACCATCCGCCGCGCCCTCGACCTGCTCGAACTTCCGGAGGCGATCCAGATCGAACTGGTCGTGCGCCCCGGTGCCGGACAACCCGCGTTCAACGAAACCCACGCGCGCCTGCTGCTCCCGCTCGCCAGCGATCCCAAGCTCCAGAAGGCGCTGGTGGAAAAGGTCAAATCGGAGCGCCTGAGCACCGCGGCGCTGGAAAAGGTCATTCAGGCGATCGCCAAATATCCCGCCAAGAAGGGGATCTTCCTCAAAGTGGCGGTGGGGGTGGCGGAGCAGATGATCCGCAGCCTCGACGCACGCGCGGAGCGCACCAAACCCTACAAGCCGCAGACGGCCCGCGACCACCTGCGCTCCATCGATCGACAGGCCACCGGCCTCGCCGATGTGCTCGACGCACGGTTGGCGGAGCACCTGACATCGGAGGAAATGAACCATCTGCTCGCGGCGATGACCTTGCTCGCGCGCCAGATCGATGCGTTCTCCGGCGAAGTCCGCAAGGAACTCGAAGCCCGGGATGCATCGTTCCGGGAGGTGTACCTGCACTGTCCGCTGTGCGGGCGCATCGAGCTCGTGGGGGCGCTGCGCTGCTCCGTGTGCTGGAGCGTGCTGCGTAGGTGCGTGGACTGCGGTCGGTACGACGCCGAGGCGGGTCGGTGCACGGTGCGCAACGTGGATATCGACTCCGACGACGCCGAGGCGCCCGGGGATACGTCGGAATCCTACCGCTGCGACGACTATGTTCCGCGGCACGCGCCGGGCCGCGTTGGATTGCCGATGGCGCCGGCCGGGGGTGCCGAACCCCCGCGCACCGGGATGATGCGGAGGTTCTGACCATGGGCCTCGCGGATCGCCTGCGCGCGTGGGTCGCCACGGAACCCTCCGAACCTCGTCTGACCCCGATGCCGGGCGAACTCGAGCGGTTGCCGCCGGCACCGGTGCTGCCACAGGATCCCGCGCCGGTTCCCGAACCGGGCATCGAGGAACGTTTCCCGGTGCCGCGATTCCTCGAGGCGGTGCGCCCCGATGGCACCCTCGACTGGAACCGCATCGCGGAAGGTGGAACCGCCCCGCAGGTGCCCGTCACCGCCGACCGGGCCATCGATGTGCTGCGGTCCCTGCCCGATGACGCCACGCCGTCGGGACGTTACGAAGCGATGAAGCAGGCGCTGGGGGGCGCCATCGACGAACGGATTCCGGAGCTGGTCACCGACGCGGCCCATCAGATGGTGGATGTCAACCGATTCCTGGTGAACGCCCGCGCGGAAAACAACGCCTTCCAGAAAGCGGTCGGCGCGGAAATCGCGCGGCTGGAGGAAATGGCCGCGCGCCTGTGCGACCTGCGCGCACGGGTCGAGGGCGACGCGCTGAAGGTGCTCGACGCGGCGCGGGAACGCGTGGACCACATGACAGGAATCATCGCGTTCTTCGACGAATTCCAGGCGATGCACCGGTACGAAAGGGAATCCGGGCGCGACCCCTACGCGGCTCCGGATTTGGCGGTTTTCCCTGCCGGCGATCCCCCTCCGTTCGCCCGGGACGACAATGTCCTCAAACTACTGGGGGTGCCGGGGACGGGGCGCGACGGCGGTTGAGCCGTTCGTTTTTTGACAACCGATTGCATCCAAACGATATACACTCGTGGTACGATCGCCGCGATGGATCGGAACGTGATCGAGCGCGAACTCGCGCAACTCGAGGAAGAGATTGGCACGCTCGAAGCGCGCCGGGGACACACGTTGGCCCGTCCGCTCGACCCGGCGCCCGCCGATCTGCAGGCCCGCCTTCAGGCCATCGAACGACGCATCGTCGCGATCGAGCCGATCGCCCTGGAGCATACCCAGCTGGTGTCCGAGGCCGATCAGCTCCGCGTGCGCATCGCCGCGCACGCCCGAATGCAGGACGACCTCGACCGCACCGGAAGAAGAATCGATTCTTTGCGTCGCCGGCGGGATATCATCTCACACCTCGTCGGTAGGGTCGACTTCCCCGAAGGCTGATTCCCGGGCCATGTTCTCCGCCAGCAGCAGGACATCCGACATCGCCACGCCCAGCGTCTGGCAGATCCGCTCGAACATCGCGAAGCTCGGCGTGCGATGCCCGTGCTCCAGATAGTGGATGTAATGTTGGTAGCTGCCTAGGCGCTCGGCCAGCGACGACTGCGTGAAGCCTTTGGCGAGGCGATGGCGACGCAGCGACGGGCCGAGGAACGGCAGCGTCGAAAGCGGGGAGGCGGTCGACACTCTATGTTCCTTTCTCAGCGGGGACACCGACGGTCCTGCGCAGGTTCCCGTGAAAAGGATTGCACCGCGAACACACCGGGGAGGAATGGGCGCGCGACCGGAACGAACGGGGGAGTGTCGGGAAGGGTTGTACGGCGGACACCGACGCAGATGGTACCTGAAGGTTGGACGACCCGCCGGCTGTCGGGTTCCGGGCAAAACATATCGCTTTTGTGATACGCCCCGGGAGGTGGCGCCCTCGCCGGGCCACCGGTACAACACGCCGTGCCCTCCCCGGTTGATCCCCGTGCCAGCCGCATCCTGCACGGTCCGATCGCCCGCGGGGTGCTCGCCGTGGCCATGCCGTCCGTGGCGACGATGTTGCTGCAGACCCTCAACGGTTTTCTCGACCGGTTTTTCGTGGGCGACCTCGGCACCAGCGCGATGGCCGCGGTTTCGCTGACCAGCACGCTGCTTTTCACGCTATTGTCGGCCGCGATGGCCATTTCCGTGGGCGCCAGCGCCTTGATCGCGCGGTTCACCGGAGCGCGCACGCCCGAGGACGCGGTGGCGGCGCTGCGACAGTCGTTGCTGCTCTCGATCTGGGTGGGCGGTGCGATTTCGCTGGTGGTGTTCCTGGTGCGGCGGCCGTTGCTCGCCGCGCAGGGCTTGGTGGGGCCGTCGCTCGATGCGGGGGAGCATTATCTGGCGTGGGCCGCGGCGGGATTGCCGTTCTCGTTCCTGGTCTGGACCCAAGCCGGCGCCTTCCGCGGACTCGGCGATACGGTCCGTCCCTTCTGGGTGACCCTCGGCTCGAATCTCGTGCATGCCGGGTTGAACTTCCTGCTCATCCCGGGGAACCTGGGCTTCCCACGGCTTGGCATCGTGGGTGGGGCGATCGCCTTGTCCGCGTCCCAGGTCATGGCCGTGATGTTGCAGTTGATGTTTCTGAAACGCACGACATTGGCCGCGGGTGCCGACCTGCGCGCACGCCCGAGTCGCGAGTGGATGGCCCGCATCCTACGCGTCGGTCTCCCCGCGGGTGGCCAGCAGATCCTGCGCACCGGATCGATGCTGTTGTTCCAAAACCTGCTCGCGCGCAACGGCGGGGATGTCGCGGTGGCCGCGCTCGGAGTGGGCCTGGTCGCCGAGTCCATCGCGTTCATGCCTGGATTCGGATACTCGATCGCCGCCTCGGCGTTCGTGGGCCAAAACCTGGGCGCCGGCAATCCGAAACGCGCGGCGCGGGCGGCCTGGTCGGCCACGGCGCAGTCGATGGTGGTGATGACGATCGCCGGACTGATCTTCTACGCGTTCGCGGAACCCTTCGCCCGGCTCTTCGTCCACACGCCGCCGGGCATGGATGCGGCGGCGCGCGAGATGGCCGAACAGCAGGTGCGCTTGGTGGTGCTCTACCTGCGCATCGCCGCGATCAGCGAACCGTTCCTGGCCCTGGGCATCGTGCTCGCGGGTGCGTTGCAAGGGGCGGGGGAAACCGTCAGCCCGACCATTCTGGTGGCCGTGTGTTCCCTTGCGATTCGCCTCCCGCTCGGATGGATCCTCCTCGGCACGCACGGGGTGCCCGGCGCGTGGTGGTCGATGTCGATTTCCACCATCATCCAAGGATTGCTCACGCTGGCGCTGTTCCACGGGGGACGTTGGGCGCAGGCGAA
>JBJTRZ010000502.1:0-3012 GCA_046076415.1 Armatimonadota bacterium | reverse complement strand
CCCGTGCGCGGCCCGCGACCAACCGAAGAACGATTCCCTGGTCGTTGCGCGGCGATCGGCTGCCAATGACCGGCCCCGGCAAGGGATTCATTATGTCGATGCGCGCTCCCTCTCCCAGATCGATGCGGTTGCCAAAGCGCGGAACAAAACGGGGAACGCGACGACGACGGGCCCATTTCGCCAGGCGCGCCCCCGCGCCGCCCGAGGCAAAACCCTCTCCCGCGAGCAACGCCTTTACCGGGAAATGGCGCAAAACCGGCACAAGACCTTGGCAATGGTCCTCGTCGGGGTGGGTTGCGATCACCCAGTCCAGACTTTGAATGCCGGCATATCGCAGCGCCGGCAGCACCACGCGATGGCCGGGATCCCCGCCGAGGTCCTCGGATTTGCCGGGATCGCCTCCTCCGTCCACCAGCACATTGATCCCGGATCGACTACGAATCAGGATCGCGTCCCCCTGACCGACGTCGAGGAATGTAATCGATACCAACGGTACCTTGCTGGGCTGTCCCGTGTTTGAACGACACGCGGGCAGCGCCAGCAGTGCGACGATCGCCAGTATTGGCCCCCTCAAATCAGCAACCTTTCTGCTCCGCGCGGAGGGAAGCGTGGCGCAGCAGCGTGAACCAGCATCCAAGCATGGCAACCACGAGGGCGGCGGTGGGTGGATGTACCGAAACGTTTGCCATTGGCAAGTTCGCCCCGAGTTCCACGAGGACGACGGTGAAGCGTGTCGCGATCCTCAGTGCCGAGGCGCACAAGGTTCCCAGTATCGGTACCGAATCGAAGAGCAGCGACGACGCACCGGCCATCAGGACACATTCCCCGGCAACCGCCGCGGGAACGTTCACGACCGGTGCCCAAGGCTGGAACCGGTACATGTGGAACGCGACGAGCGGGGCGGCGCTCACATGTGCGATGGTGGACACCGCCAAAGCCGCCCCGGTGCCGCGCACCCATCGCAGCGGTAGCGACGCCCACGGGTCATCCAAACGGAACGTTCGTTGGACCCACGGGCCGGAGATCAGCAGGGCGGCCACGGTACTGTAGCTGAGTTGCGCACCAGCATCGAAAAGCAGCATGGGGTCGAGTTGCAACGCGACGAGCAGGACGAACGACAGTGTGTGCGATGCGTGGGAACGGCGACCCAGCAAGGGCGCGAGCGACGCAAGCACGACCATTCCCAAGGCGCGCAGCGGAGCCGCACCGCCTCCGCTTCCAAGTGCCACGACTAGGCAGAGTAGGGAGACGCCCACGGTCCGAACCAGTGGAGGGGCCGGCCGTGCAATGAGATTTGCGACGCCGGCGAGGCTTGCCAAATGGAATCCGGATGTGGAGAGCAAATGGATGGTGCCGGTTGTCTCGAACGCCTCTCGCAATTCATAGGGAATATCGTCCACCGCGGAAAGCAAGATGCCGGCCGCGACTCCGGAATCCGGGTCCGGAAGCCATTCCCGGGCGACCCCGACCACGCGATCCCGAAGCGACCGCGCGGATAGGTGCACGATGTCGCGGGAGTCGTGGATCATCGCAGGGGGCGAGGGGATGCTCCAAACGCGATGGATGCCGCGTCGCCGCAGCCAGGCTCCGTAGTCGAATTGCCCGGGGTTGCCGGGAGGATCGATTTGAGATTCTCCTGCCACGATTCGGACCGTGGAGCCCCATCGAGGCGGTTCGCCCTTTCGTTGGAACACCAAACCCTTGCCGTGTTCCGTGGCGAGCACCCAGCGCCACGTTGTTCCGCTCCTTCGCGGAATGTCATCCACACGCCCCAAGAACGGCCCCGTCGGCCGCGGGACCACGGGGGGACGTTGCACGCCCCACGCGGCGGTCGAGGCAAACAACAATGCGACGGCCACCGGGCGCACCGAAGGACGAAAGACGGCGAAGCAGGCGGCAAAGGCGAGCGGCCAAAGTGTCCATCTCCACGGAATGGTTTGCGTGGAGCACAACGTGATCGAAATGACCGTGGCAGTTGCGGAAAGGTGTACGGGGCGGGGTAGGTTCAGGTCTGCAATCGGCAACGCGGACAGACCCCGACTTCATCGTCGGAACCAGGGGGAACGGGATCGCCACACCTTACGCACGGAGACCAGCCGTGTTCGATACGCCAGATGCGAAGTTTGACATCGCGCCGGCGAGCCTCGCGGACCCGCTCGCGCATCGACTCGTCCTGGATCTCCGCGCCGAGGCGCGCTATCGAGGCCTCATCGTCGCTTGTCAACGAGATGGCATCGACGTCGTCGGGAGCGGACGGTGGGGGGGACGCGGTTCGCCGAATGCCCCGATTGACGAAATGGAGTTCGCGAACGAACGGTCTGCCGGCCGGGGCTCCGAGGCGCTGATTGAGACGAACCAGCAAATCGCCACGAAGAAATGTCAATTCCTGTGCCCATGCGGCCGATTTCGCGGACACGCGCAGGACGCCGTGGTCGACAGAGATCACTTCGGTGACCGCGGCGATGGTCTCCCCAACCACCTCGGCCCAAACCAGCGGCGCGGTGTGCTCGCCGATTTTGCGTGCGAACTCGCTGTCACGGAGGCGCCCCCCCAGCAGTTCCGCCATCGGAGAGACGCCGCCGCGGCGCATGTCACCGGCCTCCGGCGGCGTCGCGGTCGGCCAAAACCCGTAGTCGCGTCTCCAGCGCACCGAGGCCCATGACCGGAAGCGAGTCGATATCGCCCCGGCCGGAAGTCCATCGGTTCAAAGCGGGCGCCTTGGAGGAACCGGTGGCTGTGAGAAGCACCGAACGCGCGTTGCAAATCAACGGAAACGTGAACGTGATTCGCTCGACCGGTGGCGGCAGTGCTCCATGGGGTGCCGCCTCGACCCACGCTTTCGAATGCAAAACCGCTTTGCCGGGAAACAGCGAAGCGGTATGACCGTCCTCACCCATGCCCAAGAGGACCAAATCGAAAATCGGTGGCGAACCGACAACGTTGAGGATTTGGCGTTCGTAGGCTTGCGCCGACTCGCTTGCCGTTGGTAGGTCCACGGGTACCGGGAAGGCA
>JBJTRZ010000501.1:0-4631 GCA_046076415.1 Armatimonadota bacterium | reverse complement strand
CTTCGGAGAGGTGGTTGGCCGGCACCTCCACGACAAATACGGACTTGAGTTCGTGGCGGTGCGCATCGGTTGGTTCCAACCCTACGATTCCCCGTTGCTGCGCACTTCGCACGCGGCACGCCAAATATGGCTTTCGCCCCGCGATGCCGCGGGAATACTGGTGGCGGCAACCGAACGCACCGGTATTGGTTACGCGATCGTCAATGCAACCTCGATCACCGAATTCGAACGGTTGTCGCGCCGGGAATGCCGGGAAATCCTCGGTTACGAGCCTGTGGACGACGTTCGCGAAATCCCCTTCGAACCCGCCCGCTGAACCTTGGCGACGCAACCCGATCGGCCGTGCAGCGACTTCAAATACGGTAATACTTGTCGTGTTCGGCCAGTTCGGGCACGGTGAACCCATGTTCCTCGGCCCACGCGACCGTCTCCGCCCAGCGGACCTGTCGTGCGGCGTCCGTGGAATTGGGCGCGAGCATGGCGGGCGGAGGCGGAATCGCTTCGTCCTCCCTCGCCTCCCACTGGGCCTGCAGATTGGCGTGGATGTCGGACCACTTCCATACCATGGGGCAAACGAAATCGTCTTCCATCCGTACCTTACCTCGCCGACATTCTAACACAGCGGGTGAGTCGCGCCGTTGCTGTCAGGCGTTGAAGAACGATCGCACCGCGTCGGCGACCGACTCCCGCTTCGCCGATTCGAGTTCGGGGAACACGGGAAGCGACAACACCTCGGCACACGCGCGCTCCGATTCCGGATGATCTCCCGGCCGGCCTCCGTGACGCTCGCGATAGGCGGGCGCCAGATGGAGCGCGACCGGATAAAAGACGCCACTGGCAATGCCACGCTCCGCCAAGTGTTGTTTCAAGGCGTCCCGGCGCCCCTGCCCGACACGTACCGTGTACTGGTGATATGTGTGTCGGTCTCCGCACCGTTCGAACGGCAGCGTCAAACCATCGATCCCGGTGAACGCACCGTGGTAATAGGCTGCGTTCGCGCGCCGGGCGTCGTTCCAAGCCTCGAGACGTGCAAGTTTGACGGACAGTATCGCCGCTTGGAGCGCATCGAGCCGGGAGCAAACTCCGACTTCACGGTAATCATAGGTGCCCGACGAACCGTGGAAACGCAACAAGCGCAACCGTTGCGCCAAATCGTCCGTGTTGGCAAGCACCATCCCGCCATCCCCCGCCGCTCCGAGGTTCTTGGTCGGGTAGAACGACAGGGTCGTCAGCGGGGTGCGTGTCGCCACCGGAACTCCACGGTAACCGGTCCCCGCCGATTGGGCTCCGTCGGCAAGCAACGAAGCTCCCCGCGGTCCGGCGATCGATTCGAGCCGATCGAGGTCCGCGGCCTGCCCGAAAAGGTGAACGGGCAGAACGACTTTGGTCCGCTCCGTCATCTTCCGAGCGACATCGTCGGGATCGAGCGTGTACGAAACGGGATCGATATCCGCGAACACCGGTGTCGCCCCGAGCAGGGCCACGGTTTCGACCGTTGCCACGAACGTGAAGGCCGGCGTCACCACCTCGTCGCCGGGTCCGACCCCGAGCGCAAGCAATGCGAGGAACAGGGCATCGGTGCCGTTTCCAACACCAATGCCATGCGCGGCACCGGAGTAGTCGGCCATCGCACGTTCGAATGTGGATACCGTATCGCCCAGAATATACGCCCCCGACCGAAGCACGCCCAGCACGGCTTCCTCGAGTTCAGGCGAGAGCGACGCGACTTGGGCGGCCAGATCCGCCATCGGAACGATCGGAGTGCTCATTCGCCTTCGGGAACAATGCGCGTTCCCTTGCGCAAAACCGAACCGGCCGAGAACACCGAAGGAATCTTCACCACCGTGTCGGTCTCGACATGGCAACCGTCGTCGAGGATCGCGTCGCGGATCTCGACCCCCGCGGCGACGATCACCCCTTCCTCCAGGATGCAGTCCGTCAGGGACGCATTCTCGCCGATGCGGCAGCGCCGACCGATCACCGTACGACCGGTGATGGAGGCTCCCGCACCAATGCGGGCGCCCGCACCAACGTGAACGGTGGGAGCGACGTGGGCCGTGGGATCGACCTCCGCTCCTTCCTCGCACCAATACCCCGACAAGGTCCATTCGCCGGGCACTTCGACGGAAATGTCACGGGACAGGACCGCATTCGTCGCTTGGCGGTACTGCGCCGGCCGACCTATGTCGAGCCAGTAACCGTCCCGCGCGATCGCGTAAAAAGGCACCCCCTCCCGCAACAACTGCGGGTAGGTTTCGCGCTCGATCGAAACGGGAACCCCGCCGGGAATGCGCTCCAACGCTTCGGGCTCCATCACATAGATCCCAGCGTTGATGTAATCCACGCCCGTGGTTTCGATGTTGGGATTCGCCGCCAGCAGTTTCTTCTTTTCCTCGGACGGCTCTCGGAACTCGAGCACGCGCCCCTCGTCGTCCGTAACGATGACTCCGTACGGAGACGGCGAAGGAACTTCCTTGAGGGCGAGCGTCACCATGGCCCCCTTTTCCTTGTGGAATTCCACGATGGACGAAAGGTCGAAGTCCGTGAGCACGTCCCCATTGAGCACCACGAAGGTTTGCGGTCCAGTCAGTTCACGCGCGTTCCGGATCGCACCGGCTGTTCCCAGCGGCGTTTCCTCGATGGCATAGCGCATACGCACCCCGAATCGCGAACCATCGCCGAAATGGCCGGCGATCTTGTCGGCCATGTAGTTCGTGCAAAAAACGATCTCGTCGATGCCGTGGCGTTTCAGCAAGGCCACTTGGTATTCGAGGAACGGGCGGTTGACCACCGGAACGAGCGGCTTAGGGCGAACATAGGTGAGCGGCCGAAGTCGAGTCCCGGCCCCACCCGCGATGATGATTCCAATCATGACAGCGCGTCTCCAAATGATGTGCGCAGCGCCGCGCCGTAGGTGTCGTCATCGAGTGCGAACGTGAGGAAGGCCCGGAAATACGTGTCGAAGCCACCGATATCGTGGCGACGTTCCTCCGGATGCAGTGGTACGGCACACCCGGCGATGCCGGAGCGCAGCAGGTCGTCGATCGCGCCCGTCACGGGAAGCTCCTCGCCATGGCGCATCGGACACGCGCGAAGGGCATCGAAGATCGAATTTGGTAGTCGGTACCGGGCGCACACCGCGTGACGCCCGGGCGCGGCGGACGGATCGGGCTTTTCAACGACACCATCGATGGCAAATGGATCCTGCAAAGCACTGGTCTTCGGTCGCACGATTCCATAGCGACCCGTTTGCTCCCGCAGCACTTCCTGCACGGCGATCACGATTTCGCCGTCGGCGTCCAGCACCCGCCGAGCAACGGCCCCGGGCTCCGATTCCTCGAAAATGGCGTCGCCCAACGCCAGCAACAAATCACGTCCCTCCAGCAGGTTTTCGGCGCAGGCGAGCGCATCGCCGAGTCCGCGCATCTCCGGTTGAACCACGTAGTCGAAGGTCATCCCGTTGGAGCCGGCGCCGTATCGGCGTCGAAAGACGTCCACTTTTTCGGGAGAAACCACAAGCACGGCGGTTTCGATGCCGGCGGCCCGAATCTCCTCGACGATCCAGTCGAAGGCGGGCTTTCGTCCCACCGGCAACAACTCCTTCGCGCAGACGTCGGTAAGGGGCCGCAATCGCGACCCCAGTCCCGCGACCGGCAGGACGGCGACGAGCTCGCCACGTTGCACATTCATCGAGTTCGGCTCGTGCGATTCGGCATGGTCCACCCCGTGGAGATGCAAGGTTGCGCCACGACGGGCGGAGGGGACATCCATCGGATGCCCCCCGGAGCGCCTCACCCCTTGTCGATCGCCATCCCCTTCACATCCTCGGCGGCCTGACCAATCGCCTCGCCGAGCGTCGGGTGTGCGTGCACGGTGCGCATGAGTTCCTCGACCGTGTTCTCGAGTTGAATGGAAACGACGCCTTCGTGGATCAAGTCGGTGGCGTGCGGTCCGATGATGTGCACGCCGAGGATTTCACCGTACTGCTTTTCGGCGACGACCTTCACGAAACCGACATTGTCGTTGATGGCGAGCGCCTTGCCAAGGCTCCGGAAATCGAAGCGCCCCACCTCGACGTCGTACCCTTGCTCCCGTGCCTGCGCCTCGGTGAGACCCACCGCCGCGAGTTCCGGTTCGGTGTAGATGCAGGCGGGAATCGCCTTGTACGACATCTTCGCTTCGTGCCCGCAGATCGTTTCCGCGGCGACCAAACCTTCGGCCGTGGCGGTGTGCGCAAGCCCGGAGCCAACCACGTCTCCGACCGCGTAAATACCGTCGACCTTCGTGCGCATTCGGTCGTCCACGGGAATGGCGCGGCGTCCTTTGGCGGAACCCACCTCGATGCCGACGTTCTCGAGCCCAAGCCCTTCGGTGAAGGGCGTCCGGCCGGTCGCAACGAGCACCACATCCGCGGAAACGGAGTGTTCGACCCCATCCTCGCCTTGGAAGGCAACCGTGGACTTGCCCGCCTCGGTGACGACACGCGTCACCTTCACACCCGTTTTGATGTCCACGCCGGACTTGCGGAGAACCTTGTCCAGCTCCTTGGAAAGGTCCTCGTCCATGGTCGCCACCACGCGCGGAAGGAATTCCAGCACGGTGACCTTGGAACCCAGGGCGTTGTAGGTGAA
>JBJTRZ010000500.1:0-17845 GCA_046076415.1 Armatimonadota bacterium | reverse complement strand
CTGCGCCGTTTCGGCATCGAGCCGGGCGAATTCGGAGGGCAGGGGCTTGCGCGACGCCAAACGGAGCTGGGCCTCGGCGGTCGCCAAAGCGTCGCGCGCCGCGTCGCGCTGCTGCTCGGCGATTTGCACCGCCCGCCGCGCTTGGCGCAGCTGGTTGCCGGCCGTGCGCACCGCCGATTCCGCCTGCAGCCGCTGCGCCGACAACACCGTGTCGTCGATGCGCGCGAGCGGCTGGCCCTTGGTTACGCGACTTCCCTCGCACACGAACAGTTCGGCGACCCGCCCGCCGACCTGCGCCCCCACATTGGTCTCGATTTCCCCGCGGAGGCGCCCGGAAACGGCGATCGAGCCGACCACCACACGCTCCACCGGCAGCGCGACATCCACCTGCGGGGGTCGCGAGCGCAGCGCGGCGACGCCACCCCCCGCAACCACGAGGGGAATGCCCCACAGCACCCATTTCGGTATTCGTCCAGCCATCGTCGCGCGCTCGCCTCCGGACGAAAGACAACGGGATCGGGTCGGCGGTTCCCCCTCTGGCAAGGTTTGCCCCTGCGGAGGGCCGCAAGGTATCATTCCGCCGTGTCCACCCCCCTTGTTCGCACCCGCTTCGCTCCCAGTCCGACCGGTTTCCTGCACGTGGGAGCCTTCCGAACCGCGCTCTTCTCGTGGCTGTTCGCGCGCAAGCACGGCGGCGCGTTCGTGCTGCGAATCGAGGACACCGACCAGACGCGGCTCGTGCCGGGCTCGCTCGAGAGCATCGTGGCGTCGCTGCGGGTGCTGGGCCTCGGCTACGACGAGGGCCCCGATCAAGCGTCGGTGGCCAAGCTCGATGCCGGCAAGTACGGCGCGGTGGATCCGTCGCTGCTGCCCGTCGACGGCGGGAAGCACGGACCGTATTTCCAGTCGCAGCGACTGGCGCGATACGACGTATTGATCGAACAACTGCTCGAGGAAGGCAAGGCCTACCACGCGTTCGAGACCAAGGAGGAGCTCGAGGCGCAGCGCGCGGCCGCCGACGCGCGGAAGGTGCCGTTCCTCTACAACCGCCACTACCGCGACACGCCGCTCGCCGAAACCCGACGGCGCGTGGCGGCGGGAGAGCCCCATGTGGTGCGCTTGAAAATGCCTGTCGACGGGCCGATCCTGGCGCACGACCACCTGCGGGGCGAAATGGTGTGGGATTCCCGGACGCAGGACGATTTCGTGATTCGCAAGGCCGACGGCTACCCTCCCTACCACTTCGCGGCGATGGTCGACGACCATGACATGGAGATAAGCCATGTGCTGCGCGGCGACGACTGGCTGCCGTCGCTGCCCAAGCATGTGCAGGTCTTCCGCGCGTTCGAATGGGAACCGCCGGTCTTCGTGCACACCCCCAATGTCCTGGCGCCCGGAGGAGGAAAGAAACTCTCCAAACGTCACGGCGCCAAGCCCATCCTGGGGCCGGTCCCCGAACTCAAGGACGGCGTGCCGACGGGCGAAATGACCGAGGGCCTCGTGAACGGCGAGGGTTATCTGCCCGAGGCCATCGTGAACTTCCTCGCGTTGATCGGGTGGTCGCCCGGCGACAACCGCGAGGTGATGCCGATCGAGGAGATCATCGACGCGTTCTCGCTGGAGGCCATCTCCCGCTCCGGCGGCGCGTTCGATGCCGAGAAGCTGTTGTGGATGAACGGTGTTTATCTGCGCAAAATGCCCGCACGGTCGCTCGCGGCGCGGGCCATGCCGTTCCTCGTGGAGGCGGGATTGGTGGACGCGCAGGCCGGCGAGGTGGAAATCGCCTACGCGGCGGAGGCGGTGGCCCTCGAGCAGGAGAAGATCCAGCGGCTCGACGAGGCGCCGCGGCTGGTCGATTTCTTCTTTTCCCCTCCCGAGTTCGAGGAGAAGGCCGTGGCGCGGTGGCTGCACAAGGGAGGGATCGACGCGTATTTGGGGGAATTGGGAGCCGCGCTCGCGGGGCTTCCCGATTGGAGCACCGAAGCCATCGAAACCGCGGTGCGCGGCGTGGCGGCGACCCATGGGCGGGAGAAAGGCGAGGCGACGCACCCGGTGCGCGTCGCGCTCACCGGCCGGGAAACCGGACCCAGCCTCTTCGATTTGATGCGGGTCCTCGGGCGCGACACGGTGGTTGCGCGATTGGACGCCGCGCGGGAGAAAACCGGTGTCTGAACCCATCCTCGACTGTTTCGCCTTGTTCGGCGCCGTGCCGCCGCGCGGAGCGGAGCCCGGCACCGCGGCGCTGACCGCGGCCCACGCCAAGGTCGGCGTGTCGGGAGCGCTTGTGCTGTCGACGCGCGGCATTTACCACAGTGCCCTCGCGGGAAACCGGGAAACCCAGGCGCTGTGCGCGGAGTCCGGCGGAAAATTGCTGCCCACCGCGGTGATCGATCCCCGCGTGGCGGATGTCGCGGGAATGGCCAAGGGAGCCCGCGCGCTGGCTCTGTTTCCCGCCCATCAAGGCTGGCCCGTGCGATACGCGCCGCTGGAGCGGTGCCTGAAGGCGCTGGCCGCTGCCGGCAACACGGCGCCGCTGCTGGTGGACGTGGCCCGCCCCGGCGACGCCACGGCGCTGGGCGAAGTGTTGTCGAGCGCGGGCTACTCGGGCAATGTCGTGCTGCTGGGCGTCGGTGGCGAACATCTCGCCGAGGCCGTGGCGGTGGCCGCCAACCACGCCAACATTTCGATCGGCACCGACCGCCTTTCCGGTGTGGGCGAAATCGCGATGACGGTGGCCACGCTTGGAGCAGCGCGCGTCGTCTTCGCCTCCGGATGCGTTGCCCGCGGATCGCTCTCCGCCGCCGTGGCCGCGGTGCGGGTGGCGGCGGTGTCGAACGAGGATCGAACCGCGATCTTTTCCGGCACCGCGAAACGGCTGCTCGCCGGGGGAGGTGCCGGATGATCGTCGATGTTCATTGCGGTTGGGGTCCGACGCCGGCGGCGCCGACCTGGAACGATGCCGCGGCGGTGCGGGCGGCGCTCGGGGAGCGGGGAATCACCGGCGCCTGCATCGCCAGCACCCTCGCCCGGCGCTACGACATGCTCGCGGGCAATGAAACCATCGCCGGAATCGTCGCCGACGCTTCCGGCGAATCCGGCCTCCGCGGATGGCTGGTGCTCCACCCCGACCAACACGAGGAAGCGGCGAAGCTGATGCGCCGGCATTTGGTCAAACCGGGCTTCGTTGGCGTGGCCCTGTACCCCGACACCACCACCGGCGAGCCGGTCACGCTCGAGCGCAACCGCGAACTGCTCAATGTGTTCCGACGCTACAGCAAGGCGCTGTGCATCGCGACCCCGTCGGGCGAGGCCATGCACCACGTGGTGGAAATCGCGCATTACATGGGGACGACGAAAATCCTCGCCAGCGGCATGGGCGGCGAACAATGGCGGACGGCGGTCAATCTGGCCGCGAAACCCTCCAACCTCTTCCTCGACTTCTCCGGCGTGCTCGATGCGGAGAAGATCCAGTACGCGATCCGCCAGATGAACGGCCTGCGCCGCATCGTTTTCGGATCGGGCGCACCGACCACCGAACCCGCCGCCGTGCTGGCCCTGCTCGATGATCTCGAACTCAGCGCCGATGAGAAACATCGGATCTGTTTCACGAACGCGCAGCGGTTGTTCGGGGAAACCCAAGGTGCGGGCGGCGACGCGGATGCGTCGGCGCGTCTCGCCCCGATGGGCGAGTGACCCGGCGCCGTTGAACGTGGACGCCGGCCCGGACGCTCCGGGTGGCAAGGCGCAGTGGCGGGAATGGGCGAAGCAGGTGCGCGCGGGACTCGACCTCCCGGCAATCTCCTCCGCGATACGAAGCCATTTGGTCCGTTGCCCGGCATGGGAATCCGCGCGGACCATCCTGCTGTACGCGCCCCTTCCCGCGGAAATCGACCTGCTTCCGCTCGCGGTCGACCGGGATCGGTTGTTCCTGGTGCCCCGCTGCCTGCCGCAACGCCGCCTGGCGGTGCACCGTTTCGATCCCGAAACCATGGCGTGGACCCGCGGACCGTTCGGCGTGCGCGAACCGGACCCTTTGCAGGTGCCGGAGGAGGATCCGGGCCGGATCGATCTGGTGGTGGCTCCGGCCCTTGCCATCGACGACGCGGGGGTTCGATTGGGCTACGGCGGCGGTTATTACGATCGTTTCCTCGCCGGGCCGGCGGCGCGCGCGCACCACATCGGGGTCGTGCCCGAGTCGCTCCGGGTGCACGCCCTGCCGAGGGACAATTGGGACATTTCCCTGCAAGGAGTCTGTAGCGAAGCGGGATTTTTGCCGATAACGAATGGCGGAACCGAACCCGACATGGTATAAGGTTCGGCACCGTTCCCCTGTAGCTCAGCGGTAGAGCAATCGGCTGTTAACCGATCGGTCACTGGTTCGAATCCAGTCGGGGGAGCCTTTTTGTTCCGCGGACCATCGTGGAACCATTTGGAAATCGGAACCCCGGGGGCATGTCCTCCGGGGTTCCTTCGTTTCGGGCACGGTGCCGCCAAGCCGGGACACCCTGCGGACGCGCCCACGGTTTCACCCGCGGGAGCCGGGGCTACGGACCGAACGTTCGAAGAAAATCAGCCGGTCCTGCGGCGACCAAACATGGTGGTCGTCGGATCGGTAGCCGCGCAGCCAAGGCGTTCCCCCGATGCGCCGCAAATAAAAACCCTTCGGCGTTTCGCTGTCCATCGCGATCGGGTCGGAAACCACCGTGATCGAACCCGGTGGAGCGCAGCCCCGGGTTTGCGCAGTTCCACCCGCCTCCTCCCGGTCGCTTCGGATCTGGAGCCGCAGATGCGGCCCCGCCTCGAGCGGGCACGCTGTCCAGCCCCGATCCGCGGCGGCGCGCAGCAGGTCGGGCATCGTGCCCCCGCGCACCAGCCCGAGATCCGCGACCGTCGTTTCGACGAGGTCCACCACCTCGCGCGCCGCGCTCGTGCCAAAACGTTCGTCGGCGAACAGATCCCGTGCGAGCGGGTTGAGCTCGACGCCGATCGCATGCAGCGCTTCGAGCAGCGATTCCTTGGCGATGCCCCCAATCTCGATGCGGTGCCGGCGCATCGACAGGCCGCTTTCCGGGGCCGTCACCGCACGCCGTCGCCGGACCGGCTCGGCGGGGCTGGAGGGGAAACCGCTCGGCCGAGCAGCACCACCGCCCCGAGGAACCCGAACAGGAAACCGAACCAGCGGGCAATGGAGAGCGCGGGGACCCACGCGGGCGGCGCACTCCACAGCACCGCGCCCAGCACCGGGATCGGCAGCGCCACGGCGAACGCGAAGACGCGCTCGGGCCAGTCGCGCCGGGGAAGTCCGATTCCGAACAGGAACAGGCCCACGTAGCCGATATGGAATTTGGTTTGGCTGAGCAACTGCTGCCCTCGGAGCGTCGCCAGCCCGATGTCCTCGCCGAGGGCAACCGACCTCGACAACGCGAGGAGGTGCTGGTCCTCGAGGATGTCGAGGAGTGCCGTGGCGAGCAGCGCGAGCAAGCCTGGGCGCAGCAGTTCGCGCGTGCCCGCCGCCTCGACCACCCGCGCGTACGCAATGAAGAACGCCGCATAGGCCGCGATGAACAGGGTGTCCACCGAGAGGATCGTCCCAAGCGCCGGCGCGCCGCGGAGCATCATCGCGCGGTATTCCTCGACGGTGCGGACCACCTCGAACGGCTCCTGAGCAACCCCGGTCACGGCGGTCAGCACCATCATGATCCCGAGCAGCACGGACGCGACCAGCGCCAGGAACCGGGCCGTGGCGGCGAGCGGAAGGTGCATGCCGGCCATGGTACCGTCGTCGGCGACGCCTCGGCGACCGGGCGCGGTTATAATCTGAAATCCCCTGTCCGGCGCCGCAGCTGGACGTTGCCCCGGAGTGGACATCGCCATGCCCCGTCAAAACCGTCTCGAATTCCGCCTGCGCGCCCCCGGCGCCCGCTCCGTCCGACTGGGCAGCCCCGACATCCAAGGCGTCGGCAAGGGCGAGATGACCCGGGACGCCACGGGAAACTGGACCCTGGCGATCGACGGAGTCGTACCGGGCGCCTACCGGTACCGGTTCGTGGTCGACGGCGTGGAGACGTTGGATCCCGCAAACGGCGCGACCGCGGAGTCGCTGGGGAATGCGTGGAGCCTCGTGCTCGTCGCCGGATCCCCGCTCTTCGATCTGCGCGACGTTCCCCACGGCGCCGTCTCGCGCATCCCCTACCGCAGCACCGTCGTGGATGGGTGGCGCCGCGCCCATGTCTACACGCCGCCCGGGTACGAATCGGGCAAGGGAACGTTTCCCATCCTCCACCTGCTGCACGGGTCGGGCGATACCGACGACGCTTGGACTTCGGTGGGCCGGGCCGCGATGGTTTTCGACAATCTGATCGCCGATGGCAAAATGGTCCCCGCAATCGTCGCCATGCCGGCCGGACACACCCGCCCCGCCGGAACCCCGGCTCCCGACGGCGAATTCGTGCGCGATTTCCTGGAATGTTGGCAACCGTTGGTGGAGTCCCGGTTCCGCGTCCGCCGCACCGCGCGGACCCGCGCGGTGGCCGGCCTTTCGATGGGTGGTTTCCATTCCATGGAACTGCTGGCGGCCCGTCCGGACGATTTCGGTACCGTGGGCATCTTCAGCGCGGGAATCGGGGGACTTTTGCCGCGACCCGGCCGCCCGGCCGTCTCGCCGCCCTGGGAGGAAACCCACCGCGACGCGTTGGCGCGCCTCGCCACCGCCAAGACCCTGCGCAAGCTCTGGATCGGGATCGGCAAGGACGATTTCCTGCTTGAAACGTCGCGCGCCACCGACGCCTTGCTCACCCGGCACAAGGTGCCCCACGAACATGTCGAGACCAGCGGTGGACACACTTGGCTGGTTTGGCGCGATTACCTTTCGACGTTCGCCCCCGCCTGCTTCCGCTGAAATCGCCGATCGCCATGGCCGGAATCCTGATCGACTCGACCCCGCTGCTGTCCGATCCCTCGGCGCTGCGCGCGCGCGGCGACCGCGACGGAGCCCTGTTCTTCCGCGGCCTGTTGCCGCCGGGCGACCTGCTCCCCGTACGGCGCGACCTGCTCGGGGTGATCGATGCGTACGGGTGGAGGGCTCCCGGCGACGACCCGCTGGAGGGGGCCTGCCGCACCGATGTCCTCTCGCGGGTGCCGGAAGCCGACATGCGCACCGACATCGGAGTGTCCGCGGCGGCCTACGACGACGTCCAGCGCCTGGAATCGGTGCATCGCCTGCCCCACCATCCGCGCCTGATCGCGCTTTTCGAAACGGTGTTCGGCGGCGAGGTCCTGGTGCACCCCCGGCACATCGTCCGCCTGATTTCCCCCCATCCCGCCGTCCACCCGACCCCGCCGCATCAGGACTACCCGCTCATCCAAGGCAGCCCGGAGTTCTGGACCTGCTGGATTCCCGTGGGCGATTGTCCCCGGACGCTCGGAGGCCTGCAGGTGCTGCGCGGATCGCACCGACTCGGCGTGTTGCCCGTGCGGCGCGCCCTCGGCGCAGGGCAGATCGCCGCGCAGACCTGCCCGGGCGAGGAAAACGACGACGATTGGATGGAGATCGATTATCGTGCCGGCGACGTGTTGGTGTTTCGGTCGCGCACCATCCACCGCGCGCTCCCGTGCCGCATTCCCGACCGATTCCGCTTGTCGTTCGATGTTCGGTACCAACCGGCCGACCTGCCGGTCGAGGAAAAATCGTTGCTGCCGCACTGCGGCCTGACATGGGACGACATTTACGCACGTTGGGAAAGCGACGATCTCAAGTGGTATTGGCGCAGGCGCGACCTCGTGCCGGCAGGCTGGGACGGCGATTTGCTCCAACCGGCCCGCCGGATTTGTTGAGCCGGATTGTTTGAAACCGGATCGGAGCCATCGCATGGAAATGCTCGCCTTGGTTGGCGCGACCCTCACCGCCGGGCTCGGGGTGCTCGGGCTGGTTGCTCCGCGGGTCGCCGGTCGGCTCGTGGGACTGGCGCCCACGGGACCGCGCGGCCTCTCCGAGCTTCGGGCCACCTACGGAGGGCTATTCCTCGCGATGGGAACCGCATGCCTGGTGCTGCGCCACCCCGCCGCGTTCGCGGTCGCAGCCGCGGCCTGGATCGGCGCGGCGCTTGCCCGGTGCATTTCCCTCGTGATCGACCGCGATCGTTCCCGGGAAAACCTCGGCGGGGTGTGCCTCGAGGGTGCGATGGGATGGCTGCTCGCGACCGGCGCGTGTTGACCGCCGCGCGCCGCGTCAGCGCTTGGCGCCGGGCTTGCGCGGTGCGGGACGTGGTTTGGGCCTCGGTTTGGTCGCGGCGGGTTTGGGCGGCGGGGGCGGCGGCTTCACCGGCTCGGGCGGCTTGACCCGGGTGAGGCGCAGTCCGTCGAACCAAACCTGCCCTTTGGAGCCGCGCAATTCGGCCACCAGCACCACTTCCCGCCGGGCTTCCTGCACGGAAAAAACATGCGTGAGCGCGACGTCCTTGGTGCCGTCGACCCGTTCGGTGCGAGCGGTGCCGGACAAACGAATGCCCGCCGCGCTCGCCGCGTCCTCCTCGAGCCCCACCACATCCTTGGTGCGGACCTTCGCATGGAACGTGTATTCACCGGGTCCGAGCGCCACGATGCTGCGCCAGGACGCCACGCAGACCCCGCTGCGGCCCACGCGGATGGAGAACGAACGGCGGCCATCGGGATCGACCGGCGTGTCGAGCTTGGTGTCGGCCACCTGCGACATCTTCTTCCATTCCGGGGGCCAGGCGGTCTGCTCCTCGTCGAACTCGAGCATGGGAATCGGTGGCGGTTCGCCCACGCTGAGTTGTCCGGCGATGTCGCGGCCACGCTGGAAGAAACGGGCACGCACATCCTCCGCCAACCGAATCTGTTCGGCGGGTTTGTCGGCGCCAAGGCGGCCCATCGCCTGGGCGAGGCGCTCCGCCACGAACGGAATGCGATTGGCGACCACGCTGCCCGGGCGGAACAGCGGCTGCAGTTCCGCGATGCGCTTGCGGTAGGCGGCACGCCACTGCGGATTTTCCAACACCACCGTCGCCACCATGCCCCTCGGGATGGTGAAAAGCGACGTCGATAGGTCGCCGAGCATCTGGTCCATGCCACTGGGAATGAAAACAGCCTTGCCCTTGGTGTCGAAATAAAGGCGGTAATTGTTGACGTTGAGCGTGTAGCCATCCCAGTGGCAGAGCATGCGTTCGATCGCCATGAACGTCAGGAAGGCGGGAATGTCGAGGTATTGCGCGACGGCTTTCCAGCGTGCGAACGGGTCGCCGAAACGGCATGCCTCGACCAGTTTGAGGATGTCGGCCCGGTTTTCGGGCCCCGATCCTTCATCGCGCTGCAGCGGGGCATCGATATCCTGCACGAAGCCGCCATCGTAGAGGTTTCCCTTCGGGTCCTCGAAATTGCGGCGCAGGAATCCGCCATCGAAACCTTCCTTGAGCACGTACATCCCGACATCGCGTCCATTGAGCCGCAGGCGCGCGTGGGTGATGCGGGCGGCCGGGTACCGGGCGGCACGAAACGTCTCCGAGCTGATCCATTCGTGCAGTAGTCCGCCATCCTGAACCGAGTTGTTCAGATGGAACTTGTCGAGGCCGTGGAAGGACGCCGACTTGTCGTATTTGTCGGTGTTGACGGTGAGGGCGGGACGATCTTCCCACGGACGTGTGCTTCCCGCGGCGCCCTTGATCTTGATGGCGACATCGCGCACCGCCACGCGCCCACCCTCGAGCAGCGTCGCGTGGACATAGGGCCGGTTCGGCTCCTTGATGCGGGCCACTTGGGACGGTGAAACGACGAGTTCGAGGTCGGGAACATCGCCTTCGGCGAAGAAGATCGCGCGCTCGTCCTGCGCGCCGCGCGGGGATCGGGCACCCAGGGGCGCCGGAGAGGTGCGTCGATGGACCATGGCCGGAGTATACGGGAAACGTGGGTTTCCGAGGAAATCAGCGTGTCGCAGGCGGCGCTTCGATTCGGGGGGTTCCCCCTTTGGGAACGCGGGGCAGCAGCGCAGAGGCGACAGGCGTCGCGATCGGAATCGAACGTTCCACCACCAGCGAATCCTTGGCAAACCACACCTTGCCGGTGGCGGAGCGCAGCTCGAGCACCAACACCACGTCGGCCTCCGGAGCATCGACCGTGACGGGAAACACGCAGACACGCGACGTGGTACCCACGACCCGCTCCGTTCGGGTGGCGCCGGACACACGGATGCCCGCCCCCGACCCAAGGGACGCGTCCACCGCCACGACCCCCTCCGCGGCGACCTTCGCCCGAAGGAGATACCTTCCCATCGGCAGGCGAAGGGTTGTCCTCCAAGAAGCGCTGCCCGATCCAGGCTGGTCCGCCGCGATGCCGAGGGCCCCGCGTGCATCCACAAACCGTATGCCCGGCGCCGGATTTGCCGGTTTCCAATCGACGGGCACCCAGCGGCGGGGCACCCCGGCGGACGGCCCTCCGATCATCCATGCCGTACGGAATTTCCGCACCACCGCGTGCCGATCGCGCAGACGCGAGCGCAGGTCGCGCGCTCCTTCCGTCAGTTCCCCCGCCCGGGCCGCTGCCGCATCCAACCGCAATTCCAGCGGCCCGCCGGGACGCAGGAGCGGTTCGTATTCGGCAACCAACTTTCGTTGCATTTGGTCCCATTCGGGAAACCCGAGCACCGCCGCGGCAACCAGGGCATTCGAACCGCCGGCGAGGGGGAATTGCGGGTCGCGGAAAAGTTGGTCCATTCCATGGGGCAGGAAGACTCCCACCCCGCGAGGTTCGAAATAGAGGCGGTAGTTGTTGGTGTTGTGAACATAGCCGTCCCAGTGGCCCAGCATTCGCTCGAGCGTGGCGAATGTGAGGAACGCGCCAACGTTCAGGCACCGCGCCAACCCGGTGCGCCGCCGTGCCGGATCGGGATCGCGGCAGGCGTTGGTCAACGCGATCAAATCCTTGCGTGAAACAGGTCCGGTGCCAATGTCCCGCTCCAATTCGCCGTCGATGTCGCCGACGAACGCACCTTCGTAAAGCGTGCCTTGGGAATCGGCGAACGCTTGGTCGAGGAATCCTTGGTCAAAGCCCTCCTTGAGCACCACCAAGCCCATTTCGCGGTCGCCCAGGTTGAGTCGGGCATGGCCGACGCGTGGCGCGGGATATCCCGCCAACCGAAAAAGGCAGGATCCCGTCCATTCCTCCAGCCGCGATCCATCCTGGACCGAATTGTTCAGATGGAATTTGGCCATGCCGTGGAAACGCTGGGATTTATCGAACTTGGCGACCTGCACGGTGAGCGCCGGGTGCTCCGACCATGGCCTGCTGCTACCGGCGGAACCCTTGATCTTCACCCCGACGGGCGCGGGAAGCGGCCGACCATCCACCAACAGCGTGGCCTTGACGGAGGGACGTTCGGGAGTGTCGATCCGAACTTCATCCTCCGGCGCAAGCACGAGGCGGATCGAAGCGATCGGAGCCCTTTCGAGGAAATCCGCACGGGCATCTGCCGCACGCCCTCGGATCGAGGACGGTCGAAAAAGGGGCCGGTGGACCATGCACCGAGTGTACGGCGTCGAGGACGACCGGGGTTCGACGATCAGTCGACGCGAACGCCGGAGGCGATGCGGATTTCTCCGCTCAGGACCGTGTTGCCGGATATGATGGCGCCGCCCCCTACTTCGACATCGCCGTAGATCATCGCGGACGAGTTCACCTGCGCCTCGCCACCGACCATCGCGTGGTCGTAGACCTTGGCTTCGCCGTAGACGCGGGCACGTCCCCCGACCTTGGCGTCCCCGGTGACCCGCGCGTCGTCGGCCACCCATGCGAATCCGAACACGCGTGCGTCGCCGAACACCTTCGCGGTGCCGGATATCGTTGCGTTCCCGCCCACCCGTGCCCGGTCGGCGACCTGGGCCTCGCCGGATACGAGCGCATTGCCGGAGAGTCGGGCTTCCCCGTACACGATGGCGCGCCCTTCAACCCGCACCTGATCGTCGATGATCACGTGGTCCTGAACATAGGCTTCCGGACCGACGTAGGCGGTGTCGGCAACCGACGCGGTGTCGGCCACCAATCCGCCGCCATTGGGATGGCGATGGTGTCCGGGGGCAGGCTCCTCGCATCCCGCGGCGAGCAGGAGCGCGGCCAAGGGAATCAGTGGAAGGAGTCGGCTTCGCATAACGCGTGTTCGTCGTGCAACTTGCGTACCAATCCCGTGGTGGCCGGCCGGGGGAGCGTCGTATGATGCCCTCGATGCACCCCCCGGGCGAACCCGATCCCTTGGCCCCGCCGGCGTCCTCGATGGCCGACGTTCCCCGTCTCGCCTGGTCCGATCTCTTCGAACCCGGCGGGGACCCGACCGAGGGCGGGGCCGCCGCGTTCGGGTCCGCACTGCGCGACATCGGCTTCGCCATCGTGGTGGGTGCGCCGTTCCGCGCCGACCTGCTCGATCGGAACTACGCCTTGATGGAGCGGGTGTTCGCGCTCGGCCCTGAGACCAACACGCGGGAGCACTCCCACCCGGAAATCGGCTACCAGCGCGGCTACATGCCCACGCGCACCGAGTTCGGCCTGCGCTGCGGCGGCGATCCCGACGACAAGGAGGTGGTGGCTTGGGGCAGCTACCACAACGTGGACGTTCCCGCGGTGCCCGGGTACCGGGAAACCGCGGAGGGGTACTACCGCGCCTGCCAGTCGGTCGGGTACGACCTGATGCGTCTCCTCGCGCGTTTCCTCGATCCGGAAGGGGAGGAAACGGACTACGTGCTCGGCCTGTTCCGGGATGCGCGGGGCGTGCCCACCGACGATTCGCATATGCGGCACATCAAATACCCGGCCACCGCGCGCCGGATGGCCTGCGCCCACACCGATTCGAACATGCTCTCGCTGTTGCCGGCCGCGACGCGCGGGGGGCTCGAGGTGCTCGCCGCGGATGGTGGCTGGCGCGCGGTGGAAACCGCCCGGGGCGACCTCGTCGTGAACGCCGGGGACATGCTCAACTTCCTGAGCGGCGGCGTGATCCGCAGCACGCTGCACCGGGTCGAGAACAAGATCTCCGGGGGCGCGCCGCACCGCTTCTCGATGCCGTTCTTCTACCACCCGGACCATGCGCAGGAGCTGCGGGTCCTGCGGTCCTGCCGCAATACCCCCCGCGAAAACCGGATGTTCCCGTGGGAAACGATCACGGGGTACCGGCTGCTGCACCACCTGCTCGCCACCTACAAGGTCATCCCGCCGGAAATCGCCGCGGAGGACTGGATCGACTCGATGGAAACGCTCAAGCGCGACGGTTTTCCGGCCGCGCCCGCTCGATGAGGAGGAAACCATGCCCGTCAAGATCGCGATGATCGGCGCCGGCAGCGTCGTGTTCTGCAAAACCCTGATGGCCGACATCATGGCCACGCCCGCCCTCCACGGTTGCGAGTTCGCGCTGATGAGCCCCACCGAGGAGAAACTGCGCCGCATGGAAGCGTTCGGCAAGCGCATGCTCGCCGACAACGGCCTGCCCGGCTCCGTCTGGGCCACCACCGACCGGCGCGAAGCAATCCGAGGCGCCGACTTCGTGGTGGTGATGATCCAGGTGGGCGGTTTCCACGCCTACGGGGTCGACTACGAGATCCCGCTCAAATACGGCGTGGATCAATGCATCGGCGACACGCTCGGCCCGGGCGGCCTCTTCCGAGGGCAGCGGCATATTCCCGTGCTCGTGGACATCGCCAAGGACATGGAAGCCCTCGCGAAGCCCGGCGCCATACTGTTGCAGTACGCCAACCCGATGGCCGCGAACTGCCTCGCCCTAGGCCGTGTTTCCCCCGTGCCGTTCGTGGGCCTCTGCCACGGAGTCCAGACCACCCTCGACCTCATCGCGGGATACTGCAAGGTTCCCAAGGAGGAGATCGTCTTCACCTGCGGCGGCATCAACCATATGGACTGGTTCCTGCGCCTCGAACACCGGGGCCGCGACCTCTATCCCGAGCTGCGCGACCTCTTCGAAAAGCCCGAGTACTACAAGAACGAAAAGGTGCGCGGCGAAGTCTTCCGCCAGTTCGGCTATTTCATGACCGAATCGACCGGACACCTCTCCGAATATGTTCCGTGGTTCCGGAGTTCGCAGTCCGCGCTCGACCTGTACTGCGACGAACCCGCGTTCGGAGGCGAGTCCGGCGCCTACTACAAATGGGGCAAGGCGATGGCCGAGAAGTACGCCGCGGTCGACCCGCTGCAGTTCGAGTCCACCGCCATCGAGGCCCGTTCGGTGGAGTACTGCTCCTACATCCTCGAGGCGGTCGTCACCGGCACTCCGTTCAAGTTCATGGGAAATGTCCGCAACGACGGGTACATCCCGAACCTCCCGGCCGGGTGCTGCGTCGAGGTGCCCACGTTCGCCGACGCCACGGGCCTCCACCCGACCGTGGTGGGTGCCCTGCCCCCGCAGTGCGCGGCGCTCTGCCAAACCAACATCAACGTGCAGTCCCTTTGCGCGGAGGCGGCCCTCTCCGGCGATCCCGAACACCTCGTCCACGCCCTCGCGCTCGACCCGCTCACCGGCGCGGTCTGCACGCTCAAGGAAATCCGCGACATGACCTCCGAGATGCTCGAGGAACTGCGCCCCTACCTGCCGCAGTTCGCCGGCAAATCGCTGAAGTCCACCCCCGTCATTTCGATCCCCATCGACTGCGCGGCGGTGGAGGTCCCGCTCGACCCGGCACTGGCCATCGGCAAACGCTTCGGCACGTTGATCGAACAAAAGACCGACTGAAATGGGGATCCGCCCGCAACCCATGCGCGTCGCGCGCGACGTGGAGGCCACCAGCCGGTGGTATCAAGCGCTGCTCGGGCTCCGGTCGGCGCACGGTGGACCGTATTACGATCAGCTGGTCGACGGTGCGACCTTGGTGATGCAGATCCACAAGGACGACGAGGCGGACCACCACGGGAAGTTGGGCGAGGCGGGGCGGCCGCTCGACGCGCACGGGGCGCTGTTGTGGTTCGAGGTGGACGAATTCGACACTGTCGAGGAGCGGGCGGGGGCGATGGGAGCCGAAATCCTGCTCGCACGACACCGGAATCCCCCCGACGGCAACGGTGGGCCGAACCACTGGGAATTGTGGCTGCGCGATCCCGAGGGAGCGACCGTGGTGGTGGCGAGCCCGTACGGAACCGCGGACGGCGACTGGAAACCGTGAGGGAATCCGACCCGGAACCAGACGCACCGCAGCCGCGCCCTCGGGTGCGAATCCAGGTCGTGGCGCCAGGCCCGGGACCGCTGTTGGCGCTCGCCGCAACGGTCGCCCTCTCACTGGGCGCGGATCGACTTCTAAGCAACTCGATGACCACAGGACTGTGCGTGGCGATGGCCTCCGGGGTGGTCACGGCGGTCGCCACGCGCCGCGACCCGCGCGATCGCGCGTTCCTGCGCGCGCTTGCCCTCGCGGCGTGGACCAGCGCGATGGTGGTCGGCGGACTCTGGTGCGTGCGCGGAGGCCCCGTGGGCTCCGCGATCGGATTCGCGATAATGGGCCGATTCCTTTGGTACGCCCTCGCCTGTGTCGCCGGGGCCGCGATCGCCCAAGCCGCCCGACAAGCCACCGGAATTCCGCGCCTCGGGCGGATCGTCCTCGCCGTCGCCGCTTGGTATGTCGCCGCGTTTTGGCTGGTGTTCGACCCCAACCACGGCGAGCCCCACCCTTCGGTCGAAGCACGCGATGATCGGGAGCGGGCGGCGGCGATCGGGCCCAAGGTGGGCATCGTGGGCGATGCCATCTGCCCCGGCGAGGGTCCGTGTTTCCTCTGGTCGTGCGACCATTTGGGAGACGAGTGGTTGTTTCGGTTCCAACGTCCTATTGTTTGGCTTTGGTTTCGCTGGAACGACGCGCGGTTTTTCAATCCCGATCGCGCGCCGAACCTTCCGGCCCGTTAACTGGAATCCATCGGCGAGGCTCGGACCGATGCGCCGCGTCGCCGGTAGAATGCGACATGGTTCCAACGAAGGTGCCGCCCCTTGGGAGGGTTCCGTCGCCAGGCAAGGCGCGGACCCGCGCCGCCCTCGGGACCCTCGCCGCCGCGATCGCGGTCGCCGTTCCCACCATCGCCAGCCCACCGCCGGCAAAGCCCGGGCCCGCCTCCACTTCCCCTTCGACGGGGAAGCGGATCGACTTCGCCCGCGATGTTCGACCGATCCTCGAGCGTCGATGCACCGGGTGCCACGGCGGCGCGTCGACACTTTCCCATCTGGATCTGCGTAGCCGCAAAGGCGCGCTCGCCGGAGGCAACCGTGGACCGGCGCTGGTGCCCGGGGATGCGCTCGCCAGCCGCATGTTTCGCTTCGCCGCGGGCATCGATCAACCGACCATGCCCCCGCAGGGCACCCTACCTGCCTCGGAACGCAACGTGCTCGCCGCGTGGATCGACCAAGGCGCGCCGTGGCCGGATTCGCCTCCGTCGCGCGGGGCCGCGACGCCGCGCTGGTGGTCGCTGGAGCCGATCCGAGCGCATGCTGGAGGTTCCATCGATGGTTTCGTCGCCGCGAAACTCCGGGAAAAGGGCCTAGGGTTCGCCCCGCCCGCGCCCCGGGCCGTCTGGCTGCGCCGCGTTTCCCTCGACCTGATCGGCCTTCCCCCCACGCCCGAGGAAGTCGACGCATTCCTCGCCGATACCCGGCCCGGCGCTTACGAACGGGCGGTGGACCGGCTGCTCGCCTCGCCCCATTCCGACGAAACCTGGGGACGCCACTAGCTCGACATGGCCCTCTCCGCCGACAGCGGCGGGTTCGAGGGCGACAAGGACCGTCCGCTCCTATGGCGGTACCGCGACTGGGTGATTCGCGCGTTGGCCGCGGACATGCCCTACGACCAGTTCGCGACGTGGCAGCTCGCGGGCGACGAAGTGGCGCCGCACGAAAACGACGCGTGGATCGCCACCGGTTTCCTTGCCTGCGGAACGCAGGACATCGTGGAGATGAACGCGCGCACGCGGGCCAACGAGGTGGACGATCTGGTATCCACCACCGGATCCTCCCTGCTCGGACTCACGGTCGCCTGCGCCCGCTGCCACGACCACAAGACCGATCCGCTGACGCAGAACGACTACTACCGCCTCGCCGCCGCGTTCACCCCCACCGTCCGCAAGGAAGTCGACATCCCCACCGCGGACCAACTCCGGCTCAAACAGGAAAAGGATCGGGAAATCGATCCGCGGGTCGCCCCGCTGAAGGCAGAAGCCGATACCCTGCGCGCCCAAGGAGTCGCCGCGGCCCGAAAAGCCGGAAACCCCAACCCGACCCCGGAACAAGGGTTCGCGGCCCTTCCCGACCCGGAGCGCGCCCGCCTCGCCGAACTCGATCGGCGCATCAACGCGATCGAGGCGACCCGGGTCGCGCTGCCGAGGTGCCAAGCGGTCTCCGACAGCGGTCCCAACCCGCCGCCGTCGCACCTCCATCGTCGCGGCGACGCCTATCTCCCCGGGCCGGTGGTCGAACCCGGCTTCATCGGCATTCTTCCGGGAGGAAACGAAACGGTGCCCGCACCGCCGGCCGGCGCGGTCACCAGCGGCCGCCGCAAAGCGCTCGCACGCTGGATCACCCGCCCGGACAATCCGCTCTTCGCCCGCGCGTGGATGAACCGGGTGTGGATGCACCATTTCGGGAGCGGGATCTCCGACACACCGGGAAACCTCGGCACCAATGGCGACCTTCCGAGCCATCCCGAGCTGCTCGACCATCTCGCCGAGCGGTTCATCTCAGGCGGATGGCACCTCAAACCCATCCACCGGATGATCGTGCTCTCGCGCACCGACCGGCAGTCGTCGCTCGCCTCCGCGACGGCCCGGCGCATCGATCCGCGCAATCGACTCCTTTCGCACATGCCGGTGA
>JBJTRZ010000499.1:0-5533 GCA_046076415.1 Armatimonadota bacterium | reverse complement strand
CCGGTGTGGTTGGTGGCGCCGGTTTGGCAACGCTCGAGCGAGGGGGCGTGGCCTCGGTCGGCGGGGAAATCCGCGGCGCGGGTGCATTGGCTGGAGCGACGGGATCCGGGGACCCGGGAGGAGCGATGGTTCGGTCGGCCGGCGGTGGCGGACCGGTGGTGCGCGGTGGAGCCGGCGTGGTGCGTGCGGGCGGTGGAAACCGTGAAATCGGCGCCGCGGGCGGTGTGGATGCGTCGGTCCGGGGGGGCACGGACGTTGCCGCCGGCGATCGTTCGAAGGTCCCGGCGAAGGGGGAAGGCGGGTTGGCAACGCGCGGTGAAACCGGAGGCAGCGCGGCGACCCGCAATGAAGACGCGTCTCCGATCGCGCGGCGCGACGTGGAGCTCTCGTCGGAACTGAAGCGTCGTCGATTTTCGGCGCGCGTGCTGATTCAAGTGAATGTCGACGCCGATGGGAGGCACACGGAGTCGTTGCTGCAGGGGTCGGGAGACTCGGATGTGGACACGGCGGTTCTTCGCGCCTTGGCGGGGTGGAAGTGGGAACCCGCGTATCGCGACGGGATCAAGGTCCGTTCCACGCGAAAGTTCGAATACCGGATCAAGGTGGAGGACTGAGCTCCGTCGCGTTGCGGCGTGATCGGGGCCGATGATATCCTGAAGGACTCCGCGGGAGTAGTTCAGTGGTAGAGCGTCAGCTTCCCAAGCTGAATGTCGCGGGTTCGAATCCCGTCTCCCGCTCTTTGGCCCCGGTTCGCCGCCGGGGCCTTCGTTTTTTTGGAACGCCCGATGTCCGACGCAAAATCCAACGAGAAGACCGGCACGCGACGCACCGTCGCGGTCAACCGTCGCGCCCGCCACGAGTATTTCATCGAGGATACGGTCGTGGCTGGTTTGGTTTTGGTGGGCACCGAAGTGAAGTCGTTGCGGGCGGGAAAGGCCAATCTCACCGACGCGTACGCCCGAATCGAGCGCGACGAGGTGTGGCTCCACAACATGCACGTGGCCCCCCACACGGAAGGCAATCGGTACAACGTTGCCCCCTTGCGTTCGAGGAAATTGCTGCTGAAACGCGCGCAGATCGCCCGTCTCGCTGGGTTGGTGCAGCAGAAGGGGCTCGCCCTGATTCCGCTTTCCTTGTTCTTCGAACGCGGCTTCGCGAAAGTGGAGCTCGGCGTGGCGCGGGGCAAGAAACTCTACGACAAGCGCGAGTCGATCGCGGAGCGCGACCGGCAGCGCGAAGCCCGTCGCGAATTCGCGTCCCGGCAGGATCGTTGACCTGATTCGACGAAGGACAGCATAGGTTCCCCGCGGTTCCATGGCGGCGAAGGGAACGTGGGAGGTTTCCGTGGCGAAGACGGTTCGAATTCCGGTGCTTGGTCAGTCGGTCGAGGAAGTCCGCATCGTGCGCTGGCTGCGCTCGGTGGGTGATGCGGTGGAGGCGGGCGCCCCCATCGCCGAGGTCGAGACGGACAAGACCAACATCGAATGGGAGTCGCCGGAGTCCGGCACCTTGCTGGCTATCCTGATTCCCGAGGGAGCCTATGCCGCGGTCGAGGCACCCGCCCTGGTGCTCGGCGAGCCGGGTGAAACCGTGCCCGAAATCTCCGGGGGATCCGAACCGGCCGTGGCTCCGGCGGTTGCACCCGCACCCGTCGCACCGTCCGCTCCCGGAATTCCCCCCGTACGTCCGAGCGGAGCGTCGGGACCCTCCGGCGCGGTCTTTTCGCCCAGTGCCCGGCGACTTGCGGACGAATTGGGATTGGGGGCCGACGAGCTGTCGGGAATCGTGGGGTCCGGGCCGAAGGGAAGGGTCATCGAGCGCGACATAACCGCCGTCCACGCTGCGCTCTAGGCGGCCGCGGGCGCCGCGCTGGCAGCGGGGGGATCCTCCGCCAAGGCATCCCCGCTCGCGAGGGCAATGGCCGCCAAGGACGGCACGGACCTCGCCAAACTAGCCGGCACGGGCAGCGGGGGAAGGATCGTCGCCGATGATGTCCGGTCGGGGGTCCAGGCCACTCCCGTCACCCCGGTTCCCCTTCCGGACGGGGCAACCCGCCGACCGCTGGAGGGCCTCCGGAAGCGTGTGGCCGACAATCTTGCCCGCTCGGTGCGCGAGAAGCCGCACGTCACGCTGCACGCACGCGTCGACGCCGGTGCGTTGATGGATCTGCGCAAGGCATTGCTTCCCCGAATCGAGGACGAGGTCGGGGTGCGTGTTTCGCCCACCGACCTGATCGCTTGGGCCTGCGGTCGGGCGTTGGCCCGATGTCCTTGGATGAACGGCCATATCGACGAATCCGGCATCACGACCTATGCCGAGGCGCACGTGGGGTTGGCGGTTTCCCTGGGCACCGATGGGCTCGTGGTTCCCGTGCTCCGAAATGCGTCGACGGCGCGCATCGCCCATCTCGCCGCCGAGCGTGCGCGGGTGGTAGCGCTCGCGCGCGACGGAAAACTCGGCTCGGGCGACTTGGCCGGAGCCACGTTCACGATCACCAATCTGGGCAATTACGGCGTGGACGCGTTCAATCCGATCATCCCGCCGCCCCAGATCGCGATCCTCGGAGTCGGAGCGATCCGCGACGAAGTGGTGGCTCGTGGCGGGTCCGCCGTGGTCCGGCCAACGATGGGCCTCTCGCTCTCGTTCGACCACCGTGCCGTCGACGGCGCGCCCGCCGGAGAGTTCCTCCAGACACTGTCGGCGATACTTGCCGATCCGGTTCGCGAACTCGGCTGAGCAATAGGCCGCACCGCGGTTTACCCGCGTTCAAGACCGAAAAGGGGCGCCCAGACCATGGTCCGGGCGCCCTTCGCGTACCTTCGACACGCCCCTGGTGTCAGGCTTTTCCGCCCGTTTTTCCGGGTGCGGCAGTCGGCTTGGGGTCGTTCGCGGGGGCCTCCGGGTTGGATAGTCGTCCATCGCGAACCCGGTCCAGCGACTTGGACTGCATCTGCCTTTCCGTTTCCTCCCGAAGGCGTCGTGCTTCGTCCGGGTCGCGGACCACGCGCGGGGTCAGGAACACCAGCAACTCCGTTTTCGACTTCGTCGTGCCATTGGAACGGAAGAGTTTTCCGAGCACGGGAATATCGCCGAGGACCGGAAGTTTGTTGGTGGTGGCGGAAACGGAACTCTTGATGATTCCGCCGAGGACGATGGTTTCGCCGTCCTTCACCGACACGGTGGTTTGCGCCTCGCGCTGATTGACCACCGGAGCGTTGAACTCCGTGTAGCGAACGAAGTCGTTGGCGGTCTGGGTGACATCCATGGTCACGTATCCATTCGATGTGATCCGGGGAGTCACGGTCAGGATGATCCCGACGTCGAGGAATGCGTAGTTGAACGTCAGGTTTCCATTGACATTCGTCTGCTGGCTGAGCACGTACGGAAGGCTCTGGCTGATGTTGATTTCCGCCGTGGCGTTGTTGCTCGTGAAGATGCGCGGCGTGCTCAGCACCTCGAACCGGCTGTCGGTCTGCAGGGCATTGAGGAAAGCGCCGTACTGCGTGCCGGTGAGGGTGTAGCGCAGGCCCTGGGGCTGCGTGGTTGAGGTTTGGTTGCCGAACGCTTGGCTTCCCGCGCCCTTGACCGTCTTGTCGCCCAGCGCGCTGTTTTGCTTGAAGTTCCATTCGACGCCCAGTTTGTTGGTGGTGTCCAGGCTGGCTTCCACGATCAACGTTTCGATCATCACCTGCTCGGGAATCCGATCCAGTTGATCCAGAATCCTCTGCAGCAAATCCCGGTTCTGCGGTGTCGTGACCACGATGACGCTGTTGGTGTTGATATCCGGGATCGCCGTGACCTGTCCGGTGAGGTCCTGGACATTGACCACGCGGCCTTGGGCATCCAGCGCGGTTCGATTCGCATTCGATTGGTTCGTCCGATTTCCGCCTTGTCCGAACCCTCCGAAACCCGTGCCTCCGATACCGAATTGCCCGAGTCCGAATCCGCCTTGGGCCACGGTCACGCTGGTCGCAAGCTCCCCCTGATCCGCATTCGGATCGTCGAGTTCGATTTGCATGTTGGGACCACCGCGCCCGGTCGCCCCGCCCCCCGTGTTGCCGGACGTCGTGGGTGCGGTTCGACGAGCGGCGCCGGTGCCCGTGGCGGTCCGGCCGGTGGTGCCGGTGGTGCCACGTCCACCGAACGATTGGTTGATCAGGGTGGCGATCTGATCGGCCTTGGCGTTTTGCAGGTTCACCACGAACGACGTGGACTCGAACGTGATGGGTTTGTCGAGGTCCTTGATGACCTTCGCCACGATTTCGATATTGTCGGCGGTGGCGGTGACGACCAGCGAGTTGGTCCGCGGTTCCGCCACGACATTGCCGAGGCCCAGGCGGCTGGTTCCAAGTCCTCCGCCGAACCCGCCGAATCCGCCGCCAAACCCACCGCCGAATCCCCCTTGTCCCGACGTCGGATTGACGCCGCCCCGTCCGCGCGGGAGGTTGCCGACGAGCAGGTTTTGGACAATGGTCACCAGATCGGGCGCCGCCGCGTATTCGAGCTTGAAGACACGGGACTGTTGCGGTTGGTCGGATTCCTTGTCGAGTTGCTCGACCAGCTTCTGCACTTGTTCCTGCTCCCGGGAGGGGGCATTGACGATGACCGAGTTGGAATAGTCGTCGGCCGAGGCGCGGACCACCGAGTTGGACCCGCGTCCGAAACCGCCGAATCCACCAAACCCGCCGAACCGGTTGCCTCCTTGCCCGAAGCCACCGCCTCCGAATCCGCCTTGTCCGAATCCGCCGCCCCCACCGCGGCCACCAAAACCTCCACCTCCGCGTCCCCCCTGGGCGGTTCCTCCGTCCTGGGCCGTTCCACCCCCTTGAGCCGTTCCTCCGGTGGTCGGTGCGGGTGCTCCCGGTCGCGTTCCACCTCCCCCGGCGTTCATGAATTGCTGGAGCAGTTGCTGGGTTTGATCTTGTCCGGATCCCGCGAACACCTCGTTGATCACCCGCGCCACCTGGGTCGCGTTGGCGAATTTGATGTTGTAGACCTTGAGCTGGACGGATGATCCACCGCCCATCCCGGCGAAATCCGCCGGGTTCATGCCGGTCATTCCTCCGAAGCCGCCGAACCCACCACTGCCGCGGCCCGTTGAACGCTGGGGCTTGGCCTTGATCGTCAGGAAGTTGCCTTCCTTCTTCAGATCGTAGTTCTTGAGCCCAAGGACAACGTTGAGCATCGCGAACGCATCGGAGAGCGTCTGCTGCTTGGGGCTTTGCAGGCTGATGGTTCCGGTGAGGTTCGGATCCTTGACGATCGCGATGCCGCTCGCCTGGCTGAGCGATTGCAGCACCGCGTCGATGCCCGCATTTCGAAAGTCAAGCCGAACCCGGGTCTTGGGGTTGAGCTTGAACTGCTCCCACGGTGGCTTGGGCGGCGCGTCGTCGAGGAAATCGAATTGCGCGCGCGCCGGGACCACCGCGAGAGCGGCGAGGAGAAGGAGTGGGAGGCGGAATCGGAACGAAGCGTTCATGGGTTGACCTGTGGGTTGCGGCGCCGCCCGGATCGGGCGGCGGAATCGGCCGGA
>JBJTRZ010000498.1:0-1386 GCA_046076415.1 Armatimonadota bacterium | reverse complement strand
TGCAACGCTTGATCGCGGACGACCTCCGCGGGAAGCCGCGTTCGGGGTGAGCGCGAGAGCAGCCGATTGTCGGGATCGATGCGTCGGTGGACGGGCGCGACCCGCGCCGACTGGCGGTAGGCCCGGCTGAGCACAATGGCGCGCAGGAGGGCTTTGGTCGACCACTTCCATCGTGTGCGGAATGTGTCGGCGAGCCAGTCGAGCAGTTCGGGGTGGCTTGGCGCGGCGCCTTGCAGGCCGAAATCCTCCTCGGTGGGTACGATGCCGACTCCGAAGATACGCGCCCAGATCCGGTTGACGGCCACCCGCGCGGTGAGCGGGTTTTCCTTCGCCAGCAGCCAGCGCGCCACGGCGAGTCGGTCCGGAGCGCCTCCGGTACGGGTGCCGAATCCGGGAAGCACGGCGGGTTCGACCGGATCGCCCGGGTCCAGGAAATCGCCGCGGCGGTGCAGGCGCGTGGTGCGCCGGGATTTCTCGGGAAGTTCCTGCATCACCGGAGTGGCCACCGGGGTCCGTTCCGCGATCCGAATGTCGCGGGCCGCGCGCTGGAACTCCGCCGAGGCGGTGGGATCGGTGTCGAGCAGGAACGCGTCGGCGAGGTCGATGCGCTCCGCCTGCGTTCGCCGATCGGCGGGGTGGTCGAGGATTCGGATGGGATCGAGCGACGGGGGTTGTGTCCGGGCGAGCTGGACATCGGCGGTGAGCGACAATCGGAAACTGCCGAGGACATACCCGATGTGTTTTTGATCGAGGGTCACGCGCCAGGTGCCTGTCGATCGGGCCTCCGGACGGGCAACCGCGAAGATCGCCGTGTGCGCTTCGCCGTTGCGCGGAGCCCAGGCCCAGCCCGATTCCGGGTTGTCGTCGATGGCCGTGGCCACCGGCCAGCCGCCTTGTTCGTGATCGGCCATGGCCCCGGCGAGGGGAACCGACTGGGTGGTCCCGTCCGGCGCGACCCATTCGAGCCGCACCTCGGACACCACCGCGTTCGGATCCACTTTCCCCCGGCCCGGTCCGCCCCCCGGGAGCGACGGATCGGGAAGCACTTCGAGGCGCAGGGCCGCGACGGGAGCTCCCGGCACGGCTGGCAATTCCACCACGGTCGTGTCCGTGGTGGTTTCCTTGCCCGTCACCCGGATGCGGCCCGTTTCGGAGATCGCCACGTCGGCGCCCATGAGCGACCGTGCCGAGATCGGGGCGGGGGTTCGCCAGGGATCGCGGGCGAGGCGATTACGTTCCCAATCCGCACGGGCCGGATGGGATTCCGCGGAGTCGAGGCGGGACTGGAGTGCGGCGCGCGCCACGTCGAGCGTCCGCTGCTCCGCCGGTGTCGGCGCGCGTTGCCGCGGCTCGTCGTCGAACCGATCCGCGTCGGCGGTCTGGTTG
>JBJTRZ010000497.1:0-5651 GCA_046076415.1 Armatimonadota bacterium | reverse complement strand
CGCCCGGAGATCCCGCCCCAACGCGCGGCTGCCCGCGACCGAGAGTTCCACGAGCAATTCGTGCGGATGCTGCCGGTCGGGCAAGGGCATTCCCGCACGCGTCGAACCCGATTGCAGCAGGTTGGGAACCCCGCGCGATCCATTGGCCAACGCGTCGATACTGAACATCGCGCGCCACCCAAGGGTCGAACCATCCACGAATTCCTTGCGCGCCATCGCCATCGCCTGCGTGGCCGCATAGCCCTGGGACGTTCCCCGTGGTCCGCCGGTGGCGATTCCTCCCAGAAATGCGGAGGAAATGGTCATGGAACGCCAACCATCCAGTCCGGGGGCGGACATCGCCATGTACAGCGGGCTCGAATCGGGAATCCATGCGGTTCCACTGCCTTCGCGCGCCATCCGCCACGGACCGGTGACACCCGCCATACCCGCCATGCTCTCGACAAAAACAAGCGCCGGGTCGATATCCGAATACCGCCCGCCTCCGGCGCGGATTCCGGCGACGCACTCCTTGCACACCCCTTCCTTGGCGAACAATGAGGCACCGCAGCCACATCCCCGCTCGAACGCGCATTCGGTGCAACCGCCGGCGACGCAGCAGGCGAACCGCCCCTCAGCCGCCAGCGCCTTTCGCGCAGCGACGATCGCCTCGGAAAACGCCGCCGAGTCGCCCCGTTTGCGTGCCGCGGCGGCCGCCCGCAGGAACGGATCCGCCTGACTGGGCCCGAGGCGCAATCCCTTCGGGGGATGCCCCCAAGCCGCCCCGCCCAAGCACGCGACGGCGATCAAAGCCGCTGCCGCGCGCCTCACTTCGCGGCCCCCACACGGAAGACGAAGGGAATGGTGACGACCGCCCCCGCGCGCTGGAACTGCCCCCACGCCTTGTAGATTCCCGGCTTGGGGAACCGCGCGTTGAAGACCACCGTGCCCGATCGCGACAATGCCAGCCCCGCTTCGTCCTCGGCCGGATGCGAATGCACCACCGTCGCCCCATCCTCGTGGATGATCATCAAATGGCCGTAGGCGCCAAGGTACTGCTCCAGATCCGTCACCGGACGACCATCTTCCGCGCGCGTCAACACGAACGTGATCGGCACGGATTTGCCAATCGGCGGATTCGCCGTACCACCGACCCGTGCGGAAATGCCGTCGACCGTGTTCCTGACATCCCCGGGAGTCGGGGCAACCGGCTTGGGCGCCGGACCGGAAACCCGCACGGTCGTGGAAAGAATCTGCGATCCCGCTCCTCGCGGCGCCACGTCGGCGAAGATGCGGAAGGTTCCCCCGTGCGGAAAGACCCGGCGGTGGCGGAAAACCCCGCCGTCGCTGGCTTCCGGGTGCTCGTGCGCGAACCAAGCCAGGTCCGTGCTGGTCATCAGCAAGTGGAACAACTTCGTGTGCGCCACATCGAACTGCGAAACCACCGCCTTGGTTTTCGTTTCGCGAATGCGGAACACCAAGTCCACCGGTTCACCGGCCCGAGCCTCCCCCACCGTTTCGACCTCGACCCGGTAGGGCGGTGGCGCCGGCTTGCGCCCCTTGCGCGCCTCCGCATCGAGCACGTCCACCAGAAAGAATGTCCGCAACGGCGCGGTCTCCCCCGGCACGGAGAGCGTCAGGTCGATCCGATACCCCCCGCCATGCGGAAAGAAGCACTCGATTCCGTAATCGCCGGGCACGCCCTCGGTATGTATTTTGGGACGTTGCTCCGGCATTCCGGCCATTTCCGGCATCGTGACCACCGCTTTGGCCGCCACCTTCACCACGCCGAGCGGCCCGAGGACCGGGTCGGTGCGCGACGGGTCCGACACGCGGTATTCGATGTCGATCGGCTCACCGGCGAAAACACCGTCGGCGGGAACACGCAATGTCACATCGTAGGCGCCGACACGCTTGGTGACGAGGCGAAACGGAATACTGGGCGGAGCGGCTGGTCCACGCAACGCCGCCGGAGCCGAGCGCAAAGTCGCCGCGGGCAACGCGTGACCGAAAAACAATGGCATGGGAAACCTCCCTGCGACACGATCATGGGCACGCGTCGAAACGACACGCGCACGGGGTGACGATCGGGTTCAGGAAGCGGTGGGGGGACCGCGCCGCGGCGGTTCCAGCGCAGGCGTGTCCGCCGGCAGCGAACTTGGAGAAACCAACCAACGTGGAAGGGAACTGACGACTGCCCCCACCGCCGCCAGCAATCGCGAGGTCGGCGGCGTGATCTCGAACCCTACCGAAACGGGAGCAGCCTCCGCGAAGGGCTCGGGGATGGCCACAGGCGCGCCGTCGCAGCAACAATCGGAAACCGGCGCGGCGACGGACGTATCCGACGCACAGGCTCCGCAACAACCGGTGCCCCTCGCTCCCGCGGTTGACGGGCACGAATCCGCCGCCCGGGCGACACCGCCAAGCGCGACGAACGCCCACACGGCGACAAAAACGCCGATTCGGCGCCAATGTCGAAGGAAGGACGCGCGGATCACCGTACGTCTCTTACCACGCGGAAGCGCTCCGGACCAACTTCGGCCCGGAGCGCCTCACATCAGAATCGATCGTTGCCGGAAGCGAGCACCGCCTCGGTCTCGTCGGCCACCAACGCGGCGCTTTCGACCGCGCGCGCCAGCTGCGAAGCGTCGATCGTGTCGGGAACAACCGCCGAGTACACAAGTCGTTCGCCCCCTCCGGCCGACTCGAGCCGGAACGCTCCCGCTCCGTCGTGCTCGGACATCAATCGGCGCACCGTGCCAGCCGGCAAGCCCTTGCGGGAAACCACCACGGTGGACTCGATCCGCCGCGCCCGAGCCGTGTCGTCGCCGGCCGCGAACGCATACCCATCGGTGGCGATCGCAACCGACTGTCGGCGTCCGTCGCTGAAGACGATGGTTCCTGTCCAGGCGCCGGGGGCGGTGGATCGGAAGGAATCCCCGAGCGTCGCAAGGGCGTCTCCCACCAAGGCATCCCGCTCCCTCGACGACGCAGGCCGGGCGGACCGCGCAATCTCGGCGTCCGCGGACGGCATCAAGACAGCGATCGCCGCCGGAATTCCCAGCAGAAGGAGCCATCCTCCCCGGTTCGTGCGTTTCATTTCCCGTATGCTTCCTTTCCCAAACGCTCCGTGCTCCCCCAGAAGACCGCGGCGGAGCGCATCACCATAAAGACCACTCGTGCCGGATCAAAACCCAAGCCCCCAGCAACAGGTTCGTCACCCCGTGGGCGACAATGCACGTTGCCAGACTCCGCGTCCGCGACAGCACGACACCCAATCCCAAGGCATAAACCGTACCAGCCAGCCATTCCGGGTGCGCCAGTCCGAAAACGATCGCGACGGCGATCGACGAAGCGGCGGAGTGCTCGCCCAAAGCCAAGCGCGCCCAGCCGCCCTCGACCGGCTTGAAAACATCCGACGCGAAGCGGAGCGCGAAACCGCGCCAAAAGACTTCCTCGATCACCGGGACCAAAACCGCGAGTCCGAAGAAACGAGCCACCAGAAACAGGGTCCGCCCGGCGGAATCGGGAATCGATGCGAAGGGGTCGAATGCAGTCCGCGAACCAAGATGCGGATAGGGAATCGCCTCCAGGGCAAGCCAAATGCCGATCCCGGCGATGCCGATACAACCGCCCGCAAGCCATGCGCGACGGTCGAAGCGAATTTCAGCGCGCCACGCACCGGCGCAAAAGCACGTCGCCACCGCCACCAACAACACCTTGGCGCAATAGGCGATCGGATACGCCGCAGCCGGCAGTTTGCCCTCGACAATGTTCCCTAGGACAAAGAGCCCCATCGGAACGATCCAGCGGATCATGCGCGAATCCATGCCCGGCTACCACGCAAGAGCAATGCCAAACGCTTCAGTCGCCCGAGGGCGACAGGCACCGGGTCACCGCTTCGCGCGCACGGCGCAAGTACCCGCGCACCGCCGCCACCTCCGCCATCGCATCGAGGGCCGATTCGCGATCGCCGGAATCGAACTCCCCAAATTGGCGGTGAAGCTCCGCGAGCAAGCCGCTCCACTGGGCATCGAGCACGGCGAGGTCGCGCTCCAAAGCGGCCTGCGCCGCGGCGTCGGCTGCCGTGCCTTCCTCGAACTCGCCGCACCGCTCTTGGATCTCGAGCATCTCCGCGAAAAAGTTCGGCCCAACGCGGTCTTTGAACGCGTCGGGACGTACTCCCCGCTCGCTGGACAAGAGGGTTTCGGCACGATCGAACGGATCCGCGAGTCGGCGATAAGCGTCGTTTGCGAGCGCCGAGGCCCATTCGGCCTCTTCCCTCCGCGCCGCATCGCCTAGTGAAAAACGGTCCGGATGCCACGCCCTGAGCCGTGTCCGCAGCGCCTTCGCCAACGTGTCGGCGTCCACGGATGCCCCGACCCCCAGCACCTCGAGACTCGAGGCGCCGACGTCGGGAAACGGCGGATCCGGCGACGTCACTTGAGCGTGAACGAAGTACCGCAACCGCAAGAGCGCAACGCGTTCGGATTTTCGAAAACGAAACCGCCCTCCATGAGATTCCGGATGTCGTAGTCGAGGGTCGTTCCGGCAAGGAAGCGCGCGGATTTGATGTCGACGACGATTGGGAGACCATCCTGGGACCAGGTGCGATCGAAATCCGGGTCGGGCTCGGTCTCCCAGTCGATTACGTACGACAAGCCGGAGCATCCACCGCCGCGAACCCCGAGGCGCAGGTGGGCCGTCTCCTTGCCAAGACGCTCCCGCTGTCGCCGAACCTGGACGAGCGCTCGATCGGTCAGGCGCACGACGGGTTCGGCCGATTCGGCGACGAGGGTGGACGACATCGCCTCAGACCGCCGCCGCCTCGGTTGCGCCGGATTGCTTCTTTTGGTAATCGGCGATCGCCGCCTTGATCGCGTCCTCGGCAAGCACCGAGCAGTGGATCTTGACGGGAGGCAACGCCAATTCCTCGACGATCTGGGTATTGCGGATCTCGAGCGCCTCCTCGAGGGTCTTGCCCTTGACCATCTCGGTGGCCAAACTCGACGAAGCGATGGCGGAGCCGCAGCCGAACGTCTTGAAGCGGGCATCCTCGATCACGCCATCGGGGCTGATTTTGAGTTGCAACTTCATCACGTCGCCGCACTCCGGTGCGCCCACGATGCCGGTGCCCACTTCCGGATCGGATTTGTCGAACGAACCCACGTTGCGCGGGTTGCTGTAATGGTCCAGGACCTTGTCGCTGTATGGCATGGAATCTCCCTCAATCTCCTCAGTGCGGTTGCCACTGGACGGTCGAAAGGTCGACGCCCTCCAGGTGCAGTTCCCAAAGCGGGCTCATCTCGCGCAGGCGGGTCACCTCGTCGATCACCTTCGCGACCACCCAGTCGATCTCTTCGGCGGTGGTGAATCTCCCGATGCCGAAGCGGAGCGAGCTATGCGCCAATTCGTCGCCCACCCCGAGCGCCTTGAGCACGTAGCTGGGCTCGAGGCTCGCGGATGTGCAGGCCGAGCCCGACGACAAAGCCACATCCTTGAGGCCCATGAGGAGGCTCTCCCCCTCGACGTACCCGAACGAAATGTTCATGTTGCCGGGAAGCCGCCGCTCCGGATGACCGTTGACATAGGTCTCGTCGATGGCGTCCACGATCCCGGAGCGCAATCGCTCGCGAAGCCCGAGGATCCGCGTGGACTCGTCGGCCATTTCC
>JBJTRZ010000496.1:0-1892 GCA_046076415.1 Armatimonadota bacterium | reverse complement strand
AACCCCCGGAATCCCAGCCCTCGCATCGGCGGGAATAGCAAACGGAATCCCGAAATGGATTCCGCCGTCCCCATGGTTCGAACGTGTCGCCGCACCGTCCATCGCGCACCTCCCAATCGTCGTCGCAGGCGAGGTTCGCGGACAAAAAAACGCCGTCCGGGTTCCGGACAGCGGTCATGCGACCTCTTTCAGGTGAACCCTGCACATCCAGCCATCGGCTGTAGGCACCGTTCGAGACCGGTTGCCGGGCCCCCGGAGGGGCCGCTCTTGATGCTTGATCGAAATGTATCACCTTCCGTACGGCTCGTCAACCCACCGCACCGCGGGAAGGAGGCCGGCGTCCCCGCAGGGAACGTTGCCCCGCCATGCCCCGACCCCGCATCCTCGTCGTCGAATGCACCCAAGAGGTGAGTTCGTTCAACCCGGTGCCCTCGACCCGGGCCGATTTCCTCGTGCGCCTCGGCGACGATATTCCGAGCGCCGCACGCCGGGAATCCAACACGGTGCTCGGCGGAGCCCTCCCCGTTCTGCACGCATTCGGCGAAGTGGTTCCCAGCATCTCCGCCAGAGCCCCTTCCACCGGGCCGCTCGCGGCACGCGATTGGCAGGCGCTCCGCGAGGAAATCCTGGAGTCCATCGACACGGCGCTCGCGCGCGGGGTCGAAGCCGTATTCTGGTCCCTGCACGGGGCGATGGCGGCAGAGGACGAACTCGACCCGGAAGGCTGGTTGCTCGAGCGGACGCGCGAGCGCGTCGGCGCGGCCATTCCGATCGTGGCCACGCTCGACCTGCACGGCATTCTCACGGCCAAGATGCTCCGTGCCGTCGACGCGGTGGCGGTGTACAAGACCTACCCGCACGTCGACTTCGCCGACACCGGGCGCCGCGGAGCGGAACTCCTGCGCCGAATCCTCGTCGACGGCGCCCGCCCGGTCACGGCGCGCGTCCCCATTCCCGCACTGGTCCGTGGCGACGAGTTGGTCACGCGGACGGGAATCTACGGCACGCTCCTCGCCGAAGCCCACCAAATGGAATGCGAAGGCGCCGCGATGGCCGCCGCAATCCTCATCGGCAACCCGTTCACCGACGTGCCCGAACTTTGCTCGCAAGCGGTGGTGACCACCGACAACGACCCGGAAGCGGCGAGCACTGCCGCCACGGCCCTCGCGGCGGCCTTCTGGAGCGAGCGCGCCCGCATGCGCCCGAAGCTCGTCGATCTGCCCCGCGCCGTGGCGATGGCTCGGGCCTCTACCGGAACGACCATCCTGGTGGACGCCGCCGACGCAACGTCCTCGGGGGCGTCCGGCGACTCCAACCTGATCCTGCGCCACCTGATGGAGACCAACTATCCCGGCAAGGTCCTGGCCCCCATTGTCGATCCGGCGGCGGCCGCGGCGGCGCACGCGGCGGGCGTCGGAGCCACCCTCCAAACAACGATCGGGGGGTTCCACGATCCAAAACGGTTTCCGCCCCTGCCCCTCCGGGCCTATGTTCGCGCGCTTTCCGATGGTCAAACGCGCCTGGAAACGATGCGCTCGCCCATCGACGCCGGTCCGTGCGCGGTGCTGGTCCAAGGCAATCTCACCGTGGTCGTGATGAGCAAACCCGCGTTCCTGTTCGATCGCGCCGTGTTCCACGCCAACGGATGCGATCCCCGCGACCACGACATCGTGGTGGTCAAGAGCCCCCACTGCGAGCCCGAGTTCTTCGACGCTTGGGCGGAGCGAACCCTCTCTGTGGACATCCCTGGGGCAACTTCGGCGAACCTGCCCACGTTGGGACATATCCACTGCGCACGCCCGATGTTTCCCCTCGACGAGGGGGTCGCCTTCGAGCCCCGAACCGAATTGTTTGGACGTTGAAACGCCGTGCGCGCTACTCCTCCGGCGCGG
>JBJTRZ010000495.1:0-3764 GCA_046076415.1 Armatimonadota bacterium | reverse complement strand
CGCTCTTCGCCGACCGCGAGTTCCACCTTTATTTCCTCACCACCCTCTACTTCCTGATCGGAATGCCCGCCGCGATCGCGGGCTCGCTCGCCCCCGCCGTGCTGCTCTCGCGCGAACTGCGCGGCGTGGTCGTCTACCGCACCCTCTTCTACCTGCCGAGCTTCACCTCCGGCGTGGCGCTGATGATCCTTTGGAAATCGCTCTACAATCCCGATTTCGGGCCCATCAACGCGGCGATCCACTGGTTTTCAAGCACGTTCCACCTCGGACTCGATGCCCCGGACTGGTTGCTGTCGACCAAGAACCTCGCGGGACTCGACGTGGAACGGGCGGCCACGACCAGTCGCCAGTTCGGTCTTGGCGCGCGCGACGCGATCGTGATCATGGGAGTTTGGACCGCGGTCGGGGGCAACAACCTGCTGCTCTACCTCGCCGCGTTGATGAATGTCCCCACCGAACTTCAGGAGGCGGCGGCACTAGACGGCGCCAAGCCGTGGCAGGTGTTCCGCAACGTGACCTGGCCGCAGCTCGCTCCCACGACGTTCTTCATCGTGGTCATGAGCACCATCGGCGGACTTCAGGGGGGATTCGAGCAGGCCCGCGTAATGACCAACGGCGGACCGTCGGGCACCACCACCACGCTCTCCTACTACATCTACACCAAAGCATTCGAGGAAATCCGCATCGGCTACGCGTCCGCGGTGGCGTGGGTGCTCTTCGCCATTATCTTCGCGCTCACCCTGGTCAACTGGAAGTTCGGAAACCGGGAGGTGTCGGAATGAAACTCCGAACCGTGCTCGCGTACGGGTTGCTCACCCTGCTCGCGCTCACCACCATCGCCCCGTTCCTGTGGATGGTCCTGGCGTCCCTCAAACCCCTCGCGGAGGTGGAGGAGCTCAATCCGCTGCCCACGGTCTGGCGCCCGGGCAACTACGCCCAAGTGTTCCGCCAGGTTCCGTTCGCGGTCTACTACTTCAACAGTGTGTACGTCGCCGCCTGGGTGACATTCCTGACCTGCCTCACCAGCGCCGCCGCGGGATTCGCGTTCTCGCGCCTGCGCTGGCCCGGACGCGACCGGGTTTTCCAGCTCTACCTCGCCACGATGATGATCCCGGGCGTGGTCACCATGATCCCCAACTACACGCTCATGGTGAAGCTCCAACTCCTCGACTCGCACGCCGGGCTCATCCTTCCCGCCGCGTTCGGAGCCTTTGGAACGTTCCTGATGCGCCAGTTCATGATCTCTTTGCCGTCGGCGCTCGACGAGGCCGCCGAGATCGACGGCGCGAGCCCCGGCCGCATTTTCTGGGACATCATCCTCCCGCTGGCCAAGCCCGGACTGCTCACCCTCGCCATCTTCACGTTCATGGGCAACTACGGCAGCTTCTTCTGGCCGCTGGTGATGATCAAGAGCCAACACCTGCGCACGTTGCCGATCGGGATGCTGTTCTTCGACACCATTTATGGTCGGCAGGCCAACCTGCTCATGGCGGCGAGCGTGATGAATGTCGTGCCGCTCATCGTGCTTTTCGTGGCAGGACAGCGATTCCTGGTGCGCGGCATCCAGCTCGGCGCCGTGAAGGGCTGATTCCCCGGGCTATTCCCCGAGCGCGCGCACCGTGGTCAGCGCCTTCACCAGACCGTGGTCGGCGTAGGTCCAAACGACCTTCTTGTCGCGCGTGACCTCGAACGCATGGACTCCGCGGCCTTCGTGCCCACGCACGAAGTTGCCCACCATCAGATTGCCGCCGCGCAGCAGCTGGATGCTCGACACCCAGACGATTCCCAGCTCCGGCGCATCGCGCTCCCCGAACTCCCACACCGTTCGGCCGTCGCGGTCCACCTCGAGCACGCGCCGCTGGGTGCCGCAGGAAATCACCGTATTGCCGTTGGGGAGCCGCCGCGCATCCCCGGCGTTCTCCACTCCCGTCTTCTCCCACACCACGCGCCCTTGCGGATCCACCTCGCGGACCGCGCCCTCGCCTTCGTGCGCGGCGAGCAGATTTCCGTTGGGGAGTTTGTGAACGTTGCGGACTTGGAGGTGGTAGGGCTTTTCGGACGTGGAGAGCGGGGTGGTGCGCACGACGCGGCCCCGCGGATCCACTTCCACCGCTTGGCAGGGGCCTTGTTCGGCGACGATGGTGTTGCCGTTGCGCAATCGTTCGCATCCGAGCACCTGCGGACAGGGGCTGACATGGTCCCAAACCACGCGGTGGTTGCGGTCGATTTCCTGGACCCCGGTCGGTTTTCCGCCGTACGCGAGCAGCACCCGACCCCGGTCGAGCGGTTGGAAAATGACGCAGATGCTGGGGGGAATATGCTCCCAGGCCGGCGTGCCGTCGGGCGCGACCTCGAGCAGGCGGTTGGGCGAACTGCCGTATTCGGCAAGCAGCAGGCGGCGGCGCGGCGCGTGGCGTGGGGCCATGGGTTCCTCCCGTGCCGGCGCGGATTCGGCCGGCTTGCCGTCAGGTTCGCGCGTGCGGGGCCGAATCCCCTTCCCCGGGCGGCCGTGCGTTTCGCATCGCCTCGACCACCCGAGGGATGGCGCCGTCGAAGGATCCGCTGGTTTCGAAGACGATCAGGTCCCGGTTCGGATCGAGGTTCGCGAGCGCCGCGAGCACGGCCTCCGCGTTGTCGACGGGATCGGCCGCCACGCCGGATGCGCGGATGCGCGCCACGATCTCGTCGAGCCCGAGTTGTTCGTGCGTGTCCGCGCCATGGGTGGGCGGGTGGTGCACCAACACATGGTCGGCGCGGGCGAAGAGGTCGTCGTACCAATGCAGCGCGTCGCGGTTGCGGAAGCTGAACGTATGGGGTTCGAAGCACACGACGATGCGTCGGTCGGGAAACGCCTCCCGGAGCGTGTGGATTCCGGCGAGGCACTTGGCGCGGGAACTCCCGAAATCCGAGTACACCGGCAGGGCGTGATCCGGGGTCAGGCGCTCAAGCCGGCGGCGCACGCCGCGAAAGGCCGAAACCGCGGCCGCGAACGCGTCGAAGGACAGATATCCCCCCTCCAGCAGCAGCGCCGCCACCCCCACGATGTTTTCGACATTGTGCCGGCCCAGCAGTCCGGTGGAGATGCCTCCGATCCGTTTGCCCCGGTGAACGAGCCCGAAGGTCGTCCGCGCACCGGGACGGATATCCTCCGCGTGCCAGTCGGCTCCCGGGACCGCGTCCGCCGCGTAACGAACCACGGGAGCCGCCGCCGCCGCGACCACGGTGTCGAGATGCGGGCCGGTGGCGCAGGCCACGATGCGCCCTTGCCCGGGGACCCGCTCCGCCAACGTTCGAAATGGTTCGAGGTAGGAGTCCACGGTTGGGTAAACGTTCACGTGGTCGTGCTCCGCCGCCGTCAGCAGCAAGGCGTCGACCGGATAGAACGCGAACTTCGGGCGTGGATCGTCGATGGCCGCCGGATATTCGTCGCCTTCGATCACGAACGGTCCGCCCTCCCCGAGCCGTCCGTTGTCGACCAGATCGGGAGCGTCCGCGCCGACGAACCAGCCGGGACGAGCGCCCGCGTGCGCGAGGCACCACGCCGCGAGGGCCGAGCAGCTCGACTTGCCGTAGCTGCCCGCCACGATCAGCGCGGGGGAGTCGCCGATGCGATCGCGCAGTACTTCGGGAAAGGAGGCGATGCGCGCGCGGCCTTCGGCGCGTCGGGCATGGGAGTGCGCCACTTCCGGGTTTGTCGCGGGAACGAGCCGGGCGTGCCGTCCCACCACGATGGTGCGCGCATCCTGCGGAACGTTGCCCGCGGC
>JBJTRZ010000494.1:0-4052 GCA_046076415.1 Armatimonadota bacterium | reverse complement strand
CCTCGAGCACCGCTTCGAACGGGCGGGGATCCGGTTCGAAAGGGCGGATGTCGGGGACCGTTACGTGATGGAACGCATGACCGCCGCGGGTGCGTCCCTCGGCGGCGAACAGTCGGGTCACGTTCTGTTCACGGATCTTTCTCCCACCGGCGACGGCATTTTGACCGGACTGCAAGTGCTGCGCATCCTGCGCGACAGTGGGCGCTCCCTCGAGGACTGGGCGTCCGAAATGACCACCTACCCTCAAATCCTCGTCAATGTCGCCGTCGCCGACAAGAACGGTTGGGAACGCTCCGATGCGATTCGTGCGGCGGTGGACGCGGCGTGCAGCCGATTGTCCGGTACCGGGCGCGTCAATGTGCGGCCTTCGGGAACCGAACCAAAAATTCGCGTGATGGTCGAGGCCCCCGATCGGGATCTGGTCGCCGAGGTCGCCCACGGGATCGCCGATGTCATTCGCGCGGAACGGGGAGCCGCGTGAACCCGATTCTACTGGGGGCGTTCGCCCTTGGCCTCACCGCGATGTTCACGGCCTACGGCGCCGCGGTACGCGCGAACCGTCTTGAAACCCGCGGAATCGTCGGATTCGGGACCGCGATCGGCCTCGTCGCCACGGTTGCGTCCTACTTCATCCTGTCCCGGTCGACCGGCAAGCCGGTCCCGCCGGGCTCGTTGCTCGCCAATAGCCTCGCCATGTCGCTTTGCACGGGCTTCGTGATCGCACAAGCGCTGCGCCGACATCGGATTGAAATCATCGACGAGTGGGATATCGCCGGCGTGAGGATTGTCGTGCAGCAATGCGTGCCGTCCCGCATCCTTGGCGTCGACACGTTGATCGTTCCCGCCCCGACCCGCATTGGCGGCGATTTGGCCGCGGCGGGCGCGGTGATGGCGGCTGCGGGCAAGGAAGTCGATGCCGCCGTGCGCGCGAGCGGGGCCGGTTCGTTGGAGCGAATCGTGGCGACGCCCGGGGGATCCTTGCCGGTGGAGCGCATCCTTTTCGCGGCCGTCCACGAGCCGGCAAAGTCCGTGGATTGCGCGCGGTTGCGGCGGGTCGTGGACAATGCCGTGGTGCAGGCGCGCAAGTCCGGGGCCCGGCGCGTGGCCATCGTCGCCGGCACGCTGCGCGGATGCGACCCGAGCGGCACCGTCGCCGCGCTCCTTCCGGCCGCGCGCCACGCCGCACGATTCGAAGCGATGACCTGGGTTGCCCTCGACGCTCCCACGGCAACGGCGTTCCGGAAGGCCTGCGAAGGCCGAGGCGATGCGCGGATGCCCGTTGCCCCGGAAGCGGAATCCGGTAGGGAAACGGACCTGCGGATGCATGAACGGAAAAGCCCGTAAGGTATAATGTCGCCGATTCAGGCGCCCGTACCCCGCTTCGCGGGGCTTTGGCGTGCCAAGGAGAATTTTGACGCACATGGCGAAAAAGGCCCGGTTGGACGCGGCCAAATATCTGCGATTTTACGAGCAGATGGTCCACATCCGCGAGTTCGAAGAGGAATGCCTCAGGGCTTTCCAACGCGGAAACCACGGCATTGGTGGTTACCTGCACCTCTACTCCGGCGAGGAGGCGATCGCGGTCGGCATCATTGGTGCCCTCGACCTCGCGGGCGGCGACTGCTTCATCGGCCATTACCGCGACCATGCCTACGCGCTGGCGGCGGGGTCCCCGCCCGGACCGGTCATGGCCGAGATTTGCGGAAAATACACCGGTTGCTCCAAAGGCAAGGGTGGGTCGATGCATATCTGCGATGCGGAACGCGGGTTCTACGGTGGATACGGCATCGTGGGCGGCAACGTGCCCATCGCGCTGGGACTCGCCTGGGCGCACAAATACCGTGGCGACTCCAACGTGGCGGTCTGCTTTTTCGGCGACGGCTCCATGAATCAAGGCGCCTTCCACGAAACCCTCAACATGTGCCAGCTCTACAAGGTGCCGGCGCTCTTCGTGCTCGAGAACAATGGCTACGCGATGGGCACCAGTATCTCCCGCAGCCACGCGAACACCGATCTCACCGAACGGGTGGCTTCCTACAACATGAAGCGTAAACGGATTGATGGACAAAACATCGAAACCGTGCACGAGGAAGTCTCCAAAATCGTCGCCGAAATGAAGCGCGACCCCGCTCCGTTCTTCCTCGAGTGCGACACGTACCGATTCCATGGCCACGGAGCCGCCGACGAAGCGAAGCAAACGGTCGTCTACCGCACCAAGGCGGAAATCGAGAAGGCGAAGGAGGAACGCGATCCCATCGCCATCGCCGCGGACCTGCTCCTCAAGGAGGGCATACTCGACGATGCGACGATCGTGCGAATCCACGATGAAGCCGTCGCCGCGGCCCATGCGGCGATGAAGTTCTCCGACGATTCGCCGGTTCCGCCCGCCGAAGAGCTGCTCAAGGACGTCTACGTTTAATCATGGCCAAGCTACGTTACATCGACGCACTGGCCCAGGGCATTCGCGACGAAATGCGGCGCGATTCCTCGGTCTTTCTGGTCGGAGAGGAAGTCGGCCAGTACCAAGGAACCCTCGAACTGTCCAAGGGTTTCCTCGAGGAATTCGGTCCCAACCGCGTGGTCGACACACCGATTTCCGAAGTCGGAATCATCGGACTCGGCATTGGGGCGGCCATGGCCGGCCTGCGCCCCATCTGCGAGATGATGCGCCTCGACTTCGCCACTCCCGCCTTCGACCAAATCGTCCAACACGCGGCCAAGATCCGCTATATGTTCGGGGGGCAATTCCAAGTTCCGATGGTCATCCGAGGCCCATCGGGAGTCGGACTCCAACTCTCCGCCCAGCACTCCCAAGCGCTCGAGGCGACCTTCGCCCACTTCCCGGGCCTCAAAGTGGTCCTGCCCGCCACCCCCGCGGATGCGAAGGGGCTGATGAAAACGGCGATCCGCGACAACAATCCGGTCATCCTCCTCGAATCGCTCCGCATGTACATGGTCAAACCCGATGTGCTCGAGCGCATCCAACCCGGACTTTCCGAGGTGCCCGACGATCCCGATTTCACGGTTCCGTTCGGACAAGCCAACGTGCTCCGCGAGGGAACCGATGTCACCATCGTCGCCTACAGCTGGATGACCATCAAGGCGCTCGAGGCGGCCAACCTCCTCGCGCAGGAAGGAATCCGCGCCGAGGTCGTCGACCTGCGGACCCTCACTCCCCTCGACATGGCCACGCCCCTCGCTTCGGTCCGCAAGACCCACCGCGCCGTCGTGGTCCAGGAACAATGGGGACTTTACGGGGCGGCGGCCGAAGTGTCCGCCCAGATCGCCGAACGGGGTTTCCATGATCTGGACGCACCGGTGCAACGCGTGACCGGAGCCTTCGTTCCGATGCCCTACGCGAAGAACCTGGAGCAACGGGCGTTCCCCAACGAACACGACATCGTCGCCGCGGCCAAGCGGACGCTGGGAGTCAAGTGATGGCCGAAGTGATCATGCCCAAGATGGGCGACGCAATGGAGGAAGGCGTCATCGTCCAATTCCTCAAGCGCATCGGCGATACCGTTGGTCCCGAGGATGCCGTCCTCGAGATCGAAACCGACAAATCGAACGTGGAGGTCCCGGCGGGCGCCGCAGGGGTCGTCCACGAGATTCGGTTCGCACCGGGAAGCTCCGTTCCGGTAGGCACGCCCGTGGTGATCATCGGCGATGGTCCTCCGCCCGCGGGAGCCACGGCCCCCACCGCCCCCGCGGCCCCCGCCGCGCAGGCGCCGGTGAACACGCCCACCCCGCCCGCCACCGCTGCGGCCCCATCGGCCACCAAGGCTCCGATCGTGGCCACCGTCACCGGTGCGAACCCGCTCGGCGAAACCTACGTCGGTGCGTTGCCGGAAGGACTGGGTGGCTCGGCCTCCGTGCTCGGAGAACCCCTCGTCCTCGAAGGCGAATCCGGAGTGACGGAAACGGGCAGAATCAAAGCCAGCCCGCTCGCGCGAGCAATGGCCGCCAAAGGGGGAGTGTCCCTCGCCTCGCTCCGAACCGATGGCCCCGTCCGGGCCGCCGATGTCCAAGCGGCGCTCTCGGCACCCGCGACA
>JBJTRZ010000493.1:0-4793 GCA_046076415.1 Armatimonadota bacterium | reverse complement strand
GTCTTAAAGCCGCCGTATATTCGAACTGTGTGCCGTGATGGCCACCTGTATACAAAAACAAGTTTCCCCCCGGCTTTCAAAACAAGCATTAGGCCCATTGCTATATTTAAGCAATCGCCCGAAAGGAGCGATGGCTACTATTCAGAGTCGGAGGCCCTAGGGGTTATCGGCGGATTCACGCAGTCTCTCTACGCACACAGATCAAAATTGGAACCGATGTTTAAAGAGACGGAGATAAATTCTGTAATTTACTCTAGCTTGAAGTGGCTCGGAGATTCGAAAAATTCACAGACAGCCTCCTATTTCGCCTCAGCGTTCTCTGAAGCGGTAGACCTCTCGCAGTGCTCTGAAGAACTCGCGTATGACATAATGTGCACTGTTCTCCAACATCATTTGTTTCGAGAAACCAAGAGCCTCATAGTCAAATTTGAACTTGGATGTAAATCTCATAACCCAAACCAGATTAGCCTTTTCCGGAAATTGTTAGAATACAAAGAACAGGCCCGACCGACACAGGATATTGACTCGCTTATTCGCGATATAGATTCAACACCATGGAATCGAATTACGCTTTTTATTGCTGCGAATTTATTGCAGTCCCACGTACATTACGGCACCGATCGTGAACGAAAGGTCGCCATTGATAAACTCCGCAGTTCAATTTTTCCCGCCCATCCCATCTGGGCGTTACTTGTCGAGTTTTGCCAAGGAGTTGATTACCTCAAGGATGGGTATTTGAAAAAGGCTTCTTGTGTTTTCCGGTCATGCCATATTCGACTCAATGCACTTAAGGATCGACGACTTGCAGAATATTGCCTTATTTACTGGCATCGATCAAGATGCCTTGAACGACAAATAACTCCATCGGAGATAAAGGAGCCAATAACCGAAGCCATGGCGACTTCGAATCCCCAACTCATACTCGGCCATTTGACAAACCTCTGCAAAGTCGTCCGCCCCGGATCGGCCCAAGGCTACGTCCACGGCTACACTCGACAGTTGATGGTGAACGCCCCCCCGTTTCTCGCCAATCAATTCTCGGAGGATTTCGCGGAGGCCGTGAAGGCGGAATTACTGGAGGACGACGACTACAGAAATGCGTTCCATCTGGGCATGCACGCCGACGAGTCCGAATTCAGCGCATGGCTGCTCGGGGCGGTCCTCGATTGATCTCGTCACCGGGCGGTGGAAAGTGTCCTGACCGCGTCTGCGTAGATCGCGACACATTGCAACATCCTGTCCACTGAAAACCGTTCGTCCGGCCGGTGGGCCACATCGGGATCACCCACCATCGCGGCTCCAAATGCCACGCCGAACGGCTGGATCGTCGTCGCGTAGGTCCTTCCTCCCATGGTTTTCGGACGGCCCCGACGACCCGTATGGCGGCGATAGACCGACATCAAACTCCGCACCGGTTCCGCGTCCACGGGAACGTACAAGGGAGGCGTATGGTGCATCCCATCAACGGTCCATCCGCGCGCTTCCACATGAGCGCGAAAATCCTCCAGGGTCGAATCCGGATTCCACGTCGCCGGGTATCTGATATTGATGGTCGCCTCCATGCGTCCACGATCGGCCGACAGCACCCCCAAATTCGCCGTCGTGGCACCGGTCAGAGCATCGCTCCCCTGCAAACCACATCCGGAAGCATCCACCTCCGCCAGTTGAACGAGCGCTCCCCATTCGGATTCCCCGGTCCGGTCGCGCAACCACCCAGCCGCTTTGGTCGCCGCATTGATCCCCCGTCGAGGTGCCGCGCCGTGGGCGGATTTGCCCACGAACTCCAAAGTCCAGCCCTCCTCGCCCCGCACCCAAGCGCCAGTGCCGCGGCGTACCTTCGATGGTTCCGTGCCGGCAACGAATTGGACCCGCGCGCTATCCGGAACCATGTTTGGTCGCAAACCCGAACGCACGGAAACGAATCCCTGCATTTTGATTTCACGTGACAGTGTCGCGGTGATCGCTCCCTTTTCCGCGTGATACAGCGGAAAACCGGCATCGGGCGTGAAACCCAGACGCGGTTTGGGCTGGCCGGCCGCACCAAAGTAATGGTCCATGCACCGCCATTCCGACTCCTCGTCGCATCCAAAGATCAATCGGACCGGCGAAGCGACGCCGATGCCTGTTTCGATCAAGGCAATCGCCCCGAAGATTGCCGCATACGTCGGCCCCTTGTCGTCGGAGGCTCCACGCCCCCATATCCACCCGTCCTCGACCACACCCCCCCACGGGTCGCGGGTCCATCCATCGCCCGGTGGAACCACGTCCAAATGGCCGAGAACCCCGACGTACCCGTCATCGACCGCAGGGCCGAACCGTGCGTCTCCCGCGAACCCATCGAAGTTGGCAACGTCCATTCCCGCCTCGGCACAGACGCCGAGGGCATGATCCAACGCGGCTGCGCAGCCACGTCCGAACGGCGCGCCCGGCCCGACCGTCGCCGGATCAAGCTCCGAAGGAATACGCAATGCCCCCGAAATACCCGCCAAAACCCGCTCCTTGTTGGCAGCCACCCAGCGAGTGATTTCCGCCCTTTCCCCACTATTCATCCCTCGATAGCCTCCTCCACGGAAACAAATCCCGCAAGCCATGCACCGACGTGACCAAGGACCACGCAAGCGCGATTGTCAACGGTCCACCGGGTATCCGCGCAGCATCGAACCATCGCCGCCACCGCAACGGAACCCGCCGGCCCGACAATCCAGCCCATATCGTTCCGAACGCCCTCCACCGCTCCCGTCTTGTGGGACAAGCGTATGGATCCCGGTGCACTTCCCAGGATGTCCGCCCACGGACGAAGATCCAGCCCGCGCCCCAGCATGGAGTCGTCCTGGCACAGCCCCATCCGCTCGCGAAGGGTCGGAGGCACATGCGCCAGCAGTGCAAGGAGGCCCCGGGGATCGCCGGTGGCGGTGAAGGGTGGATCGTCGGCCCCGAGTTGGAAAAGGATCGGCCGATGGACCTTGACCGAATCGATGCCCCAACCCGCGAGGCGCTTGTTGACCGCACCCACCCCCCCGACCGCACGTAGGCACGCGTTGCTCGCCGAGTTGTCGGAGACCGTGATCGCCAGAGTCGCCAGATCGCCCAAAGGCATCGAAATCCCACCCGACAGATCCGCAAGGACTCCGGACCCCCCAACCCTGTCCTCGGCGCGGATTTCCACGGACTCCCGCAGGTCGAGGAGCCCCTCCGAGCTTTGGATCAGGAGTTCGGCTACGATCGCGACCTTGATGACCGACGCGGTGGGAAACGTCTCGGTGGCACGGTACGACAGCGACCCCATGCCATCCGGGAGTTGAATCGCGAGTCCCAAGACCCCCCCGGCCAACTCGCCCTCCCAGTTCCGGCAGTGCGCGTCGAACGCCGCGATCCTCGCGTCCATTCCTCGTCTCAAGCGTCCGCTTCGTCCGTGAAAAAGGTCGCGGGATCCAGTCCCGAATCATTCGACTCCGCCTCCGAGGACGTTACCGGTCGTGCGCGCGTATCCGCCCACTCGCGCAGCTCCGCGATTCCCTCGCGCATCGTTCGGGAAAGCGGCACCGAAACCGACAACGCATTCAGCAGGTCCCCCATCCGCAGATCCCGCGCACCGTCGTGGAACGCGGTGAACAATGCGGAAACGACGACCTGCTCGATTTCGGCCCCGGAAAAACCAACGGACTGACGAGCGAGATGGTCCAAATCGAAATCGGCCGGGTTCCGATTCCGTTTGCGCAGGTGGATCCCGAAAATCTCCTTGCGCTCCTCCGGCGCCGGCAGATCCACGAAGAAGATCTCATCGAAACGCCCCTTGCGCATCAGTTCCGGTGGAAGCGCCGATACATCGTTGCTGGTCGCGATGACAAAGACCGGCGCCTTCTTGTCCTGCATCCACGACAGGAATGTCCCGAATACGCGGCTCGTCGTGCCCCCGTCGCTGATCCCGCTGCTCTGTGTCCCCGAAAAGCCTTTTTCGAGTTCGTCGATCCAAAGAATGGCCGGCGCAACCGATTCGGCGGTCGCAATCGCCTTGCGCATGTTCTCCTCCGACGAGCCGACGATCCCGGCGAAGATCCTCCCGACATCGAGGCGCAGCAGCGGCAATCGCCAAAGACTGGCTATCGCCTTCGCCGTGAGCGATTTGCCGCACCCCTGGACACCAAGGAGCAGGATTCCCTTGGGCTCCGGCAGTCCGTATTCCTGGGCTTTGTCGGTGAAACTGGCCGTGCGCTGGTTCATCCACTCCTTGAGCAGGTCCATGCCACCAACATCCCCGAACGCATCGCTGGTCCGGTAGTACTCCAGGATCCCGGATTTTCGAATGATCTGTTCCTTTTCCCCGAGGATCACGTCGATGTCGAATGTCCTTCTCTCGACCAGCGATTTCGCGAAAACGTTCTCCGCCTCGTTGGAGGTCAGTCCCGACGCGGCCTTGAGGATCTGCTCACGCTCCTCCACCGTCATCTGGATCTTGAGATTTGGATTCCCGCGCACCGACTGGACAATGCCCTCGAGCAAGCGGTCGAGATCCTGGACGGTGGGCAACTGATAGTCCACCACCGTGATCTCCTTCTCCAGCTCCACCGGCAGTTTGAGCATCGGGGAAAGCAGCACCAACGTCTTGTAGCTGGTCTTCAACGCGTAAATGAGATCGCGCAGCTTGCGAACGACCACGTGGTCGTTCATGAACGGATGGAAATCCTTGAGCAGGAAGACGCTTTGATCCGATGCCGCCAGGATTTGATCGAGGGCCGCGATGGGATCCCGGGCGCCGATGTTTCCCCCAAGGCCACCGGTGATGGTCCAATGGA